>DYDK01000043.1 GCA_020717935.1 Desulfocapsa sp. | reverse complement strand
ATATCAAGATATTATGAGCGCTTTCAGCAATTACTGTGCCACGGATTCAGGTTTTTGTTATTAGCCGAATTTGCAGAAGAAGAATTTTTATTGAAAATATTTTTAGTTTCAACTAAACTAATACATCTGCGCTAAGTTGCATTATATAAGAGCCTTTTGTAATCTCCGACCCCCTTAGAACGAGCATACGAGCTTCTGAACAGCCGCATGATGCTGAAATTTTTTGTCCCCCGAGAATTGAACCATGATTTCCACCTCCAATTCCAACTTGCCCCTCGAAAAAGCTGAGGACTGCCTTCGGCGTCACGCCACAGTTCCTCAATGCGAAAGTGAAGATGAATTCCAGCAGCAGTCTTGGGTGCTCTTGCCATCAGGAAAGAGCAACAAAGAATGGGTGAACGAGATGTTAAGAAAGACGACCTTTCATGTCCGCCGATTCGGAATGACCAGCCGCGTTGCTGTTCTTTTTTTATTCCTGACACTAATCCCGATGATTTGGACCTCATGGCTCATTGAAACAGGCCATCTGATCCCCGGCAAAAATCTCTACTTCGCTCTGCCCATTCTTGGTTTTATCTTACTTGTCCCCCTTGCACGATTAGCCGCGTTTCATCTAATCAATAAAGACCTGCTGATCATCAACCAATTCTGCAGGGAGATAAAAAACGGGAACTATCAGGTCTCCTTTGACCTTGACAACGAAGGTGAAGATGAGGATCAATTCCTCGTGCTCCTCCGCAACCTGAGTTGGATGAGTCACAACCTGGGGAAGAAACAGCATGAGCACCAGCATCGGTACTATTGTGTCAAAGAGCAATACAACGCCATGGAGGCGCAGGCGAACACGGACGCCTTGACCCGGTTATTCAATCGCAGGCATTTTGATCATATGCTCCCTGTGGTCGCAGACAAGGCAGCGGCAAACAACACCTTGACGAGCCTGATCTTTATCGATTGCGATAAATTCAAGCAAGTCAACGACTCATTGGGCCACCACATGGGGGATCAGGTGTTGATACATCTGGCGGAAAGCATCCGTGGAGCTCTGCGCACCAGCAGCGACCTTTCCTTTCGACTGGGAGGTGATGAATTTGCTGTGATATTACAGGATACCGGCCAGGAACAGGCAGAAAAAATAGCCCAACGCATCAGGCAGATGTACAAGGAGTGTACTATTGGCGAGACGACACTGTCCCTCGGGGTGGCGACGGATAGATTTACCACAGACGGCTGTGGCGCCCAGATCACGAAACTGATCCAGACCGCCGACAAACAAACATACCACGCTAAAAAGAGAGGGGGGGACCAGGTGTGCTGCATTACCTGCGAATGTCAAGCATGCCAAGAGAACGAGAAAAGGTGATACGGCGTAGGGGAACGAGGCCTTTACCCAAAAAAAGAATTTTTCTGCAAATCACTAAGGACAGAAGGTGAGGATGCCAGCTTGCATCAATGCATGCAAAGCAATAACAACGCCAAGGATCATGATGATCCCGGCGCTGAATACCCCCCCTCGTTCCCACAAGATACGCAGCCACCATGGTCTTCATGTGGCCGGGGCTTAGCGCGTGAAAGGAGCCCAAGGGAAAGGCGGTCAAAAGTCCAAGCAGATGAAACTTCAACTTTTTCACGAATGACCCATATTTTTTCATTTTCTCCTGCCCGAGTCAACAGAGAAGGTCTCATCTTTATGCAAACACAGTTTATTTGGAACAGCGGCGCCGTACTCAGTCTTTCTGGTATCTTCGCATCCACCTCCTTTCACCAGCCTCTACGGATGTCCGTATATGTTCGGAAGAAGGGGAAAGAACAAAAGAAATGTTGACATTTTTTAGTTATGGCGTAATCTTTTAGTGTCTTGTCTCGCTCATCGGGGTTCGCTCGTAGATGCCCCTTGTTTTCAAATATGCACGACGGGTTATAAAAACCGCTAACCGACATGGCTGGAATTGGCTGTGGGCAGTTGACTTTTTTCTGTTCAACCACCGTATGTTCTGCCCATGCCATCCCAGTTCGACCAAACGCTGAAGAACTTTTTTCCAGCGCACTATTGATATGACAACAGAAAAAATCACATTGACCGCCAGTCAGGAGGATTATCTTGAGGCGATTTATCATATCTCCGCCGAGAAAATGGCTGCCCGCGCCAAGGATATCGCCAGAAAACTTGATGTTCGCGCTTCTTCCGTAACGGGAGCCCTGCGTTCCCTGGGAGCACTGGGCCTGATCAATTATGCGCCCTATGACCTGATCACCCTCACGGATACGGGGCGGATTGTTGCCCTTGAAATTGTCCGCCGCCACCAAGCTCTCGAAAATTTTCTCGTAAATGTGTTGGGAATAAAGGCCGACGAGGCCGACGAGGCCGCTTGCCGGATGGAGCATTCCATCCCCAAGGCGATTGTGGATCGCCTTGTCAAATATGCGGAGTATGTGGACAAGTGCCCTATGGGGGGTATCACTTGGGGATCAGGCTTTGGCTACTACTGCAAACATGGCTGCACCCAGGACAGTTGTCCGCGTCATCTGTCCGAATGTTCCTCCAAAAAATCAGGTGATTAGGGCCTCGGCAAGAATAAATTGTTCCGTATTGCGCAGGATTTTCAGTCATCCCCCAAGGGGACTTCCTACGGGGCGTATTCGAGGAGCGGAAAGAGGCGCATAGCAGGGCTATGTAACTCTTTTCGCGACGAAGAAGATGGCTGAAAAGACCAGCAAGACGGGATGATTTATTCTTGCCGAGGCCCTTAACCAGCGGACAAGGTTTTTCCCTATATCCGCCTTCGCTTGATCTCTTCCCTATCCATTCTCCGCTACTGCCAGGCCGGCTGACTTTATGATTTTCCTGCCCCAACTCTTACTGAGGCCGGTCACAACCGTGAGTGCCACCACAAAGAGATAGAAGACCCCCATCATCTGGATGCCGCTGAGGTTCATGGCCTTGCCGCCGCTGTAAATGCCTGAGGCCGTGATAAAGCCAAGGGCTGTCGGGAAGAGGATGGAGAAGACCATCCATTTGTAGGAACCGGTCTGCACCTTGATCATGATAGTGGTTGCCAGACAGGGCGGATAGAGGGCGAAAAAGACCATCACCGCCAGGGCGTGCAGCGGGGTGAATCCGCTGTCGTTTGTCTCCGCGCCCATGCGCTCCTCCAGGCTCTTGTTCTCATCGGCCCCCTGCTGGTACAGCACGCCGATGGTTGCCACGCTGGACTCGCGGGCGGCAAAGGAAGAAAGGATGGCCACATTGATCTTCCAGTCAAATCCCGCCCAACGGGTCACCGGCTCCAGCGAACGTCCCACCATCCCCAGAACACTTGTCCCGATCTGCTCCTCCTTGATCTGCCGCCGCAGCGTTTTCTGCGTGGACGCCAGTCCGCGCAGGGCCTTGCTCACCGTATCGGCATCCTTGTCCTGTTCGGGCTTCAGGAAAACAAACAGTTCCGGATTGGCCTTTTTGTAGCGGGTGTCCAGCTCCTCGTTGGCCTCAGCCCCTTTGGTATTGAGTTTGGCGGTCTTGAAATCGTTGTAAAGGCTGACCAGTTCCACCAGAGCGGCATCATCTTTGAAGCGGCTGACATAGCTGCTTTCCTTGATCTTCTCCTGAAACTGGCCAAGGGCCTTATTCATTTCCTCCTGAAAGAAAGTCCTGCGCTCATCACTCATTCCAGGGAACTGAAGCAGGGTGAAGACACAGACAGAGACCGCAACCACAATGGTCCCGACCTTTTTGATATACTGCCAGGTGCGCTCCACCGCCCGCTGCCCCACCCCGAAAAAGGTCGGCGGGTGATAATTGGGAAGTTCCATGACAAAGGGGGCAGTCTCTTTTGTCTTCAGAACAGTGACTGTTAAAAGTTTGGCCACAAGCAGGGCAACAAAAATTGTAATGGTTGAAAGAAACAGCATGACCCAGGACTTGTAGGGAGCGAAGAAGACATTGACCAGCAGGGTGTAGAAGGGGATTTTCGCCAGGCAGTTCATATAGGGAACAGTGAGGATGGTGGCCATGCGTGAGCGCTCGTCGGGGATGCCCTTGGTGGACATGACCCCGGGGACGGCACAGCCCCCGGCAAAGACACCGCCCAGGATATAGGGCAGGGTTGATTGGCCGTGCAGCCCGAAGGCGTGGAAGAGTTTGTCAAGGATAAAGGCAATGCGGGCCATGTAGCCAGAATCTTCAAGAATAGCGATAAGGGCGAAGAGAATGAGGAAGATGGGAATATAGTTGAGCAGGGCGTTGGCGGAGTCCACCATCCACAGGGCCATGGAGCGAATATAGGGGTCTTCCAGCATCCCTGCTCCGGGCAGGATGCTGGCGACAATGGCCCGGAACTTGGCCAGAAACGGCCACCAATACTGGGTCAGGTCGTAGCCCTTGACAATGGAGAGCTGATAGATGACAAAAACGGTAGCCACCAGAAAAATCGGAGCGGCAAAACGGTTCAAGACTACGGCATCGATGGCCTCGGAGATGTTGGCCTTGCCCTGTCTCGTTTCATTCACACAGGAAGCGATAATAGAGCTTGCCAGCCGATCTCGGCAGCCCATTATATAATCGGCGACGGTCATGTAATGACTTTCTTCGAAACTTTGCTTGATTTTCCTGGCCGTTTCCAGTTCTCCGGCGGTTAAACCGAGTTCCAGAGCGACGATCCGTTCCGCTTCGCTGTCGCCCTCCACGAGCTTCACCGCCAGCCAGCGCGCCGGGTAGATATCGGCAAGTTTTGTCTGCCTGAACTGGTCTTCAAGTCCTTGTATGGCGGACTCCAGTTCTTCATAGGCAATATGCAGAACCTTCCCTTCCTTTCTTCTGGTCACAGCCAGAATGGCTTCACGCAGCTCATTTTTTCCCTTCCCCTTGCGGCCAACTGTCGGAATGACATCAATCCCCAAACGATGCTGCAACCGCGCGACATCAATTTCAACCCCATTGCGCTCGGCTACATCCATCATGTTCAGAGCCACGACCACCGGAAACCCCATCTCCAGCACCTGGAAAGTGAAATAGAGGCTGCGTTTCAGGGAGGACGCATCCACCACATTGATAATCACATCCGGTTTTTCAGTGATCAAAAAATCTCGCGTCACCCGCTCTTCCAAGGAAAACGATGTCAGACTGTAGGTGCCTGGCAGGTCAACGACCTCAACCTTGCTTCCTTGATAAGTGTAAGAGCCTGACTTCTTATCAACTGTGACCCCGGGATAATTGGCAATATGCTGGTTGGCGCCGGTGAGCATGTTGAAGGTCGTTGACTTGCCAGCATTCTGCTGACCGGCAAGACCGGCCAAGATCTTTTCCTGGGTGGATTTGGGTGTGTTCGTCATGGTGATATCAGGTTGAAAGAGGGGGACGGGTAAAGACCACTGGATTCAAACCGAAGAGGGCTGAGAAGGCCTTTAGCTTGTCAGTCTCTCCCCGAGTAAGAGAAAAACCTATTCACATTCCACTTCGATGAGCGATGCCTCAGATATCCGCAAGGTGATGTTGTAATTGGCAATCTTGCACTGAATAGGATCGCCCAAGGGGGCCCGCCTGACCACATTGACTTCTGAATCCGGGACAAACCCAAGATCGAGGAGTCGTTGACGGATCGCTCCGCAACTGTGATGGCAGCGGATCTTTGCCATTGTCCCCGGTTGAATGTCTCCAAGCATGCAACGGTGCTGTTTTCTCTGGGAATTCATACTCACTCCTTTTTTTAGGGATAACGAAACTTTCAGTTTTCATCTACGATACTTTTTATGGCTCGTCAATATATTTTAGCGCTTGCTGACAAGTTTGCATAATGCATATTTATTTTGGATGGCCTAAAAAAATCGTTGACAGAAAACTTTTCGCCGAATACATTCGCCATCAATTAGTCTTAACTAAAAAATTATATCATTACAAAAAAGGAGGAATCATATGCTGTTCAGAATTTCCGCTGTTGTCGTAACTCTTCTTGCAAGCGTCACCATAGCCAGCGCTCACACCCCGTTATGCTCCTGCTTCGACAATGGTGATAACACCATTACCTGCGAAGGAGGGTTCTCTGATGGATCTTCGGCCTCAGGAGTGGCCATGCATATTCAGGCGGCGAATGGCAAAGTCCTTCTGGAAGGAAAGATGAACGAAAACTCCGAATTCACTTTTCCCAAACCCCAGGGTGATTATGTGGTGGCGTTTGATGGAGGTGATGGCCACCAGATCAAGGTTCCTGGAAATGAAATTGCTAAATAATACCAGGAGTTCCGAATTGGCACTTTCGCGCTGATCCAGTTTTAACCATTTACACAAGGAAAAAAAATGAAAACAAAACTAATTACCCTGTTGGCAGGTGCTACTGTCCTTTGTTCCGCAGCCGTTGCTTCCGCCCATTTCCAGATGATCTATACCCCGGAGATGGCCATCGTCAAGGGCGGAACCATCCCGTTGAAGCTGGTCTTCACCCATCCCTTCGAGGCTGGCCACACCATGGACATGGCCAAGCCGGAGCAGTTCTTCGTGGTCAGCAGTCGTGGCGAGAATGAGCCTAAGCGCACCGATCTGCTGGAGACCATCAAGCCCATCACCTGGACCAGCCTGACCAACTCCGGCAAGGCCTGGGAGACCTCGTATCAGGTGCGGGGCGGAGACCACGCCTTTTGCCTGGTGCCCGTACCTTATCTGGAGAAGGAAGAAGACGCTTATATTCAGCAGAACACCAAGGTCATTGTCAATGTGGGCGGTGAACCAGGCTCCTGGAATCAACCGGTGGGAATGGCCGCTGAAATCGTCCCCATGGCCAAACCCTATGATCGCTGGACCGGCAATGTCTTTCAGGGGCAGGTGCTGTTCAACGGCAAGCCGGTGCCCAATGCCGAGGTCGAGATAGAGTTTATGAATCATAAGCCCCAGCTTGAGTCCAACAGTTTCGCCAAAGAGGCGGAGGTGGTCGCCCCGCAGGATGCCTATGTCCTTCAGACCATCTTCGCCGACGCCAACGGCGTCTTCACCTTCGGCATCCCCAGAGCCGGGTGGTGGGGTTTTGCCGCCCTGGGCGTTGACCCTGAGTACAAGTTTCAGGGCAAGGAGTGTTCCCTGGACGCAGTGATCTGGATTCAGGCTAAGGACATGAAATAAGCGCCCTGTCCAATTGTTCGGGGTAACGGGCCTGTTTGCACTGACAGGCCCGTTACCCCGATTTTCCAAGGAGAATTGATCATGGCATTGTGGGATCTGTTATTGACCGGCATCATTGTCGCCGTCGCCGTTTGGTATCTGTACCGTAAGCTTGTCGTGCAGAAGGGCTGCTCCTGCGGTTCCGGCTGCCGAGGTTCCCAGGCGGCGAAAAAGAACCTGTCCTGCAACGGCGGGTGCGGCTGCGACAAGAAGGCGTAGGCCATGGAGTGGGATTGGAAGAATATCCTGTTTTTGGTCGGCAGCATCGCGGTGGCCGTCTTTATGCTCTACCGTGCCATTGTCAAAAAGAAGTGGTGCCCGGACATCTACGGCAGCGGCTCCTGTGGCCTGAAGGACAACAGTTCCCGATCAAAAAGTACAGACCTGCCGAAGAGAGAAGGAGAGGATTCATGAACGCCATCGAAGTCCATAATCTGTGCCACCGGTATAACGGAAGAACCATCTACCAGGATCTCAACTTTTCCGTCCGTCAAGGCTCCATCTGCGGACTGCTGGGCAAAAACGGCCAGGGGAAGACCACCCTGGTCAATATCCTCATGGGATTCCTCGGGCCGGCAGACGGCCGGTGTCTGGTGCTGGGTGAGAACTCCCACGATCTGTCCCCGGCAGTCAGAAGCCGCATCGGCTTGCTCCATGAGGGGCATCTGGCTTATGAGTTCATGACCATCGCCCAGACCGAACAGTTCTTCAGCGGCTGCTATCCCGACTGGAACGCCGATATTTTCTACGGCCTGGTGGAGAAGATGAAGCTGCCGCGCTCCCACAAGGTCGGCAACATGTCCTGCGGCCAGCGCTCGCAGGTGGTGCTCGGGGTCATCATGGCCCAGAACCCCGACCTGCTCATCCTCGATGACTATTCCATGGGGCTTGACGCCGGATACCGGCGGCTGTTCTTGGATGTGCTCCATGAATTTGCTTCGCAGGATGGCAAGACCATCTTTGTCACCAGTCATATCGTCCAGGACCTGGAACAACTGGTGGACACCATGATTTTTCTTGATAAGGGCGAAATCCTGCAAACCGGCCTGGAAGAATTTATGGGTTCCTTTCATAAGTATGTCTTCCATGATGACAACCGGTTCAGTCTTGAGCCGGACGAAGTGATCAAGGGATTTGAGCAGCGGGGCCGACAGGTGGCACTTTACTCCTTTGCCGGGGAGGAACAGATACAAGGTCATCTGGCTGCCCTTGGCATCCGGCCTCACAACTTTCACCCGGCCGCCATGACCCTGGAAGACGCCTTTATCGGTCTCATGGGGAAATATTGACAAGCCAAGGCTGAGGGCTGAAGGTAGCGGGCCGCCGGCCCGTCTGTAGTTTCCTTCAGCCTTCAGTCTTCAGCCTATTCACCTGAACAACACCATGTATCGATCAATCATCCTCAAAGAATGGCTGAAACTGCGCTGGTTCTTTGCCGCCTGCGTGCTGGCCCATCTGGCGCTCTGCCTGCGTATCTTTTTTGTGATCGGGCGACAGATGCGGGAAGAGCACGCAGAGATGGTCTGGTATCAGGCCATTCATATTCATACGGTCATGTATCAGGATATCCGTTTCCTCCCGCTTTTTACCGGACTGCTGCTGGCCGCGGCCCAGTTCATGCCGGAGATTCTGGGGCGGCGGATGCGCATCGCCCTCCATCTGCCCACCGGGCGCGACCGTATGCTCCTGCTCTGCCTGCTTGCCGGGATTGCCCTTTACCTTATTGCCACAGGCCTGGGCGTTGTCGGCGTCTTTGTGACCTTGCGCCGTTTTTTTCCGCTGGAGGTGGCGTTTTCGGCGTTGCCGACCATGGCCCCCTGGCTGCTTGCCGGCCTGCTCGCCTATTTGGGCATGACCATCGTCCTGCTGGAGGGTGAAACCCGGCGGCGTGTCTTCCTGGCACTGGTATTCGGCGTCCTGGTGACAATGCTGTTTCACGGCAACGGCTATGGCTGGTTAACCCCGGCCTTGCCCTACCTTGTCTGGCTGGTGGTCCCGGCCATGCTGTCCGTCTTTGAATCCGCGCGCCGGTTCCAGCAGCGAGGCGCATGATGCCGATATCCCTGACACGCTCCAGCATGATACTCTTGGCCGTCCTGGCCATGGCCTACGGCCTGCCCGCCGGGTTTAACCAGGTATTCGGAAACGAACCCGGCAGTCCGCTGCTTTTCTTCAGCCCCCTGCAAAAGCAGTTTGTTTATCAGGAATCCCTGGGCGGCCACCTGTTCAACTATAAAAACGAAGAGGGAGAGATCTATGACCGCGTCGCGTTCGAGGATCAGCTTCCTTTTTTGTATTACAAAAACCTGGAAAAGAGGCGGAAACTGCCGTTTGTCCTCGATGGTACAAGTTTTGACGAGGAAGGGATCAAGGCCGCCAAGCAGGGTCTGGAAATCAAGGCCCGGAACCTGAACCGCCATTTTCCGCAAATTCGCTTGTACCCCCTGTTCAACAATGATCCGCAGGCTGCGATGATGCCTTTCCCCGAGGATGTGTTCCGTTTCACCGACCAGGCCATGGAGTTTGTCAATGCTGATTTTAACCGGATCGACGAGGAGTTGACCAGCAAGTTTACCACGGCGTTGAAGGATCAGGGGTTTGTGTTTCCGGCCACTGTCATCGGCGGCACGCCTACCAACCTCAAACCCTTTGACGAAGGCTATTTTATTCGCGACAGCAGCGGTCATGTCTTTCATGTCAAGCGGATCAACAACCTACCGTCCATCATCAAGACCGGAATTGATCCCTCCTTGGCCATTGCCGACATCATCGTCGCTGAAAATGCGCGCCGTGAATTCTATGGAGTAATTTTTACCGGACAGAGTGAGGCGATGCTTATCTCCACTGATAACTACCGCCTTATTCCCCTGCCGCTGGAAGGCTTTGATCCGCAGGCCATGGACTTCAAGCTGTTGATTGACCCCCTTTATAAAACCGTCACCATCAGCGGCGGCGCGGCGGTGCATGGTGTGGCTATGACGCCCGAATATAAGCCGCTGCGTCGGTACTCCTTGACCCGCCGCGACAATACACCGGTTTTGGTCAGCACGGCCCGGGAAATCCTCTTCCCCTGGCGGCTTGAACTGGACACCCCCTACCGTGGCCAAGCGGCTCTCAGGCTGCTACCGGGTGGCCTGTATTCCTTTATCGGCATTGCGTCGGCCATGGCCCTGTGTTTCCTGCTGTCCCGCAAAAGGCATCAAACGCCCGTGAAGAAAGAAGAGTGGGGGGTTGTTCTGCTCACCGGCCTTCCCGGACTGCTGGCTGTTTCGATACTCAGGGAAAGATAAAAAAGAATTAAAACATCTGAAGTTTCCCGTTTTTTTATCTAACTTTCATCAATTCGGTGGAATTGACATG
>DYDK01000042.1 GCA_020717935.1 Desulfocapsa sp. | reverse complement strand
TTTCGCATGCCTCGATTTTGAACGAAAATCTTCATTTTGCAAGAGGCTCCTATGATTGCGGTTTCGGAGTCTCGCAAGCTCGCTTACCTGTTCAATCGCCGCAACCACATCCAACCCACATCTGAGCGCAATCGTGTTCAACATATTTGTGGACAGGCCCTAATGGGCAGAATTTTTTGCGTCCAACCGCTTTTTTAAGAGAGTCAATGATGAAAAGGATAGTACAAAGAAATTATTGGTCTGTATGGCAGACATTGGGCAGGTATGGTTTTTTTCTCCTCCTCGTTCTCCTGGTTCCTGGGTGTGCGGAAAAACGACCTGTTGATCTTCCCAGTCAATCCGTTGCCCGCCCGCTCCCCGCCCCTGTTCTTCACCCCCCACTTCCTTCGGTTCCCGCCCCGGTTGCAGAGCCGGTCGTGTCTCCTGATCTGGCATCTCCTCCCGTCCGTGTTTCCATACCGGTGCCGCAAGAGGGCAAGGCAGCGGGAACCCTTCTTGCCAGTGCCCGCCAAAGCAGGCAGTCCGGCCAGTTGGGTCAGGCTGAAATGTCTTTGGAGAGGGCCTTGCGTATGGAGCCACGAAATGCCCGCTTATGGCATGAAATGGCCCAGGTGAAGTTTGAGAGCAAAGAATATCGTCAGGCGGTGCAGTTGTGTATCAAGTCCAATAGTCTGGCCGGCAAGGACTATGACCTCATGGAACAGAACTGGCAATTGATGGAAAAGGCCTATCTGGAACTGGGAGAGCCCGAGAAGGCACGACAGGTGCGGATCAAGACCGGATGATGGTCGGCTGATCTGGTGTATTGCGGGTCGTTTTTTGTTTGAAAGGCTTGCTCTTCAAGTTTGTCATTTTGTAATTCTATCAGCGCTATGGGATATTCAGAAATACGCGATTCCGTCACTGCCCTGGTCAAAGAGCAGGCCGATATTGTGCAGATCATTGGTGAGGTCGTTGATCTCAAACGGGCTGGAGCTCGTTTTCTCGGACTCTGTCCCTTTCATGGCGAAAAGACCCCTTCGTTTTCGGTCAGCCCCCAGCATCAGGCGTATCACTGCTTTGGGTGTGGCGAGTCCGGCAATGTCTTCTCGTTTCTCATGAAGTATCATAACATGGATTTTCCCACCGCCTTGAAAACCCTGGCGGCCCGCTATCAGATTGAACTTCCGGAAAAACAGTATTCCCAAGCCGAGCAGAAGAAAGAACAAGTGCGAAAGGCCTTGTTTGCTGTGAATGCAAAGGCGGCCACATTGTATCGGGAGTACCTTCGCCATCACAGAGGAGCAGTCGATGCGAGGGCCTATCTGGAACGACGGGGCATTCCCTTGGAGATGCAGGAAAAATTTCACATAGGATACGCCCCGAACAACAGTCAGTTTTTGGGGAACAGCCTGCAAGGCGAGGAGAAAATTGCGGCTGAGACTGCGGGACTGATAGTGAAAAAGGATGATGGCGCCTCGTATGATAAATTTCGGGACCGGATTCTTTTTCCAATTTTTGATACCCGTGGCCGGATCAGCGGCTTTGGTGGTCGTCTTGTTCATAATGAGAAGCAGGTGAACGCCTCGGGTTTTCAACCCCCTAAATACATGAATTCCCCTGAGAGTCCGGTTTTTGATAAAAGTCGCTCCTTATTAGGGCTTTTTCAACAGGCGGCGGCTATTCGTTCACGACAGCGGGTGGTGCTGGTGGAGGGCAATTTTGATATGCTCTCCCTGGTGGTGCATGGCTGTCCCAATGTGGTGGCTCCTTTGGGCACGGCGCTCACCCGTCCGCAGTTGAAGATGCTGCGGCATTATGCCGAAAACGCCATCCTTCTCTTTGACGGTGATGCCGCTGGAGTCAAGGCCGCGGTGCGGGCAGTACCTCTCTTTCTGGCCGAACAGATGGGGGCCAGGGTGGCCTTGTTGCCGACTGGTCACGATCCTGATACCTTTATTCGGGAGCAGGGCCTGAAAAAAATGGAGCTATTGCTTGATTCAGCTACTCCTTTGGCCGAGTTTGCCTTGAACAAGCTGATCGAAGAACACGGCCTTTCCCTCGATGGCAAACGACGGATCATTGAAGAACTGCGGCCACTGGTGCAGGCCGCTGCCGATCCGATGCAGCGGTCAATGGTGATTTCTCATTTCAGCGACAAGCTGGGGCTTGATAAACAGGAGTTCAAAAATCTGCTGGCGGTCCACCTGCCAGGGGCAGCCCCATCGTCAGAGGCCATAAAGCAGCAGGCCCAGCAGGCGAAGAGGGCGCAGCAATGTGCCGCAGAGACAAAGGTTTTTCTGCGGCTTAACAATACCCAAATTCGACTCATTACCCACATGATTCTCTATCCTGTCCATTTTCCACGATTGGAAGAGGCGGGAGTTCGGCAACAGTTGGCAGGAAGTGTGGGCGAGGTTGTCTTTCTGCAAATCAAAGCCCTGTATGCTTCTCAGCCATCATTTGAACCCGAGGCCCTGCCTGTTGCCCTGCCCGAAGGGGAAGAACGAACATTCGTGGAGCAAATTCTGCAGTCTGCGTCTGCCGATTTGTATCGCGGGACGGAAGAAGAACTGGCCGAGCTTCTGCTCTGGCTGAAACAAGGGAACTTGCAAAGGATTTCTGAAGAGTTGAAGATGGAGATTTTCCGCACTGAACATGCGGGAGGTGATGTGGGTGAGCTGATGCAGCAAAAACAAAAAGTTGATGCCGACCTGCAAGTGTTAAAAGAACAGCCCCGTTGATGCCGTTATCTTCTCACAGAAGAAAACCGTGAGAGCCTGTCCAAGTTATTTGTGGACAGTCCCTCACGCACCAGAAACCATCACTATCCGGGGCGAAAGAGAAGCCGGACTTGGGTTCTTTACAACTCATCAAGATATTCCTCATAGCCTTCCTCTTTGAGTCGTGAGCGGGGAATAAAGCGCAGGGCGGCGGAGTTGATGCAATAGCGACGGCCAGTCGGGGCTGGACCATCATCAAAAACATGACCGAGATGCGAATCGCCGTGACTGCTTCTGACCTCGGTTCGTTCGCTCAGAAGGCTTCTGTCTTTTTTCTCAACCACATTTTTTTCCTCAAGAGGCCGCGTAAAACTGGGCCACCCCGTTCCTGAGTCAAATTTGTCTCGTGAGCTGAAAAGGGGTTCGCCAGAAGCAACATCAACATAAATGCCTGCTTCTTTGGTGTTCCAGTACTCATTATGAAAGGAGGCTTCGGTTCCGGCTTGGCGGGTCACGAGGTATTGCTGGGGGGTCAGGCGTCGTCGCAGTTCCTCATCAGATGGTTGGACATATTGTTTTTTTGGAGTTTTCCTGGTTGCCGGCCACATTTTTTCCTGAAAGGCCTTGCGACCGGATCCTTCCTTATACGCCATATAGTGGCCGTAATTCTTGCGATAATAGTCTTGATGGTATTCTTCAGCCTCATAAAAAGGGACAACGGGGAGAATTCGGGTGGCAATGGGGGCAGAAAACAGGCCAGAGCTTGCCAGTGCGGCCTTGGATTTTTCCGCCAGTTCCCGTTGTGGCTCATTGGTATAAAAAATAGCAGTTTTATACTGGGAACCACGATCGACAAACTGGCCGCCGCCATCGGTAGGATCAATCTGTTGCCAGAAGACCTCCAGTATCTGGGGATACGATATTTTTGCCGGATCATAGACCACCCGCACCGCCTCATAATGATCCGTACGGCCACTGCTGACCTGCTGGTAATCGGCGGTGGCTTTGGTGCCACCCGTATATCCGGCAGTCACCTCGATGACGCCTTCCAGCTCAGTAAATGGAGGCTCCATACACCAGAAGCACCCCCCGCCAAAAATGGCTACTTCCCGTTGTTCACCTGCCATTCCCGACGATAGATTTCCAAGTCCTGCCATCAATGCCACCATAAAAATGAGTGAGAAGCGCATGATATCCTTCAATGAAGATGTCTTCTTTTCCTTAAGGGACTGTCATAAAATACTCTTTACAATTTGCCCCTGGTTCCTATGCGCCGCATGGGGACGATGACAATGTAAATGCTATTTTGTGACAATCCCTAAGTTACGAGACTATGGTTGACGCTTGTAAAACCGTTGCTCCCATCGCCTTGACCGTGATCTTTGTCTGCGGCATGAGAACGGGCGCGTGGTGCCGGGGTATAAAATTGTGCGGGGAGGCGAGGCTGCTATCAATAATCTGCGACCAGTTTTGCTCGCTGCCTGCCCCGGGAATATAGGGCAAAAGAAAGATGGCATCTTTTTTGCGGCTTCCGTTGAGCATGATAAAAAAATGATCCCTTTGCCGAGGCGTGTTCTGACTGTTTGTCATTTTATCAGCATTGCCGGTGAGGAGAAAGGCGAGAGTGTGACATCCCGCTGTCCAGTCTTGTTGGCCAGGCACCAGTGATTGCCAGATGATTTCAGGAGTGTGTCCGGAAATCTCCTGGTTTTCGTACGGGGGAGGAGGGTCAAAGAAATTCGTCCGCTGAAAAAGGGGGTGTTCTTTTCGCAGGCTGATACACTGCTGAACAAAACGAAACAGTCCCTTGTTTTTTTCCAACAACTCCCAGTTAAGCCAGTTTGTTTTATTATCCTGACACCAACTGTTATTATTGCCGCCCTTGCTGTGGCCAAACTCGTCACCGGCAGTCAGCATGGGAACTCCCTGGGAGAGCAGGAGAATCACGATCATGCTCCGTATCCGCCGCTGGCGTAATTCGCCAATGGCCCTGTTGCGACTGGGCCCTTCGACACCGCTGTTCCAGCTGAGATTGTGATTGTCGCCATCACGGTTCTCTTCACCATTGGCCTGATTATGCTTTTCATTATAACTTACGAGGTCGGCCAGGGTAAAGCCGTCGTGGCTGGTGATAAAATTGATGGAGTTATAAGGGTGGCGGAAGCTGGACTGATAGAGGTCTGAGCTGCCGCTCATGCGGGTGGCAAGGTTGGCAACGGTGTCTTCGCGACCGGCCATGAAGGCTCGGACATCATCGCGGAATTTCCCGTTCCATTCGGCCCAGCGGGCATCAATGGAAAAACTGCCCACTTGATAGAGACCGCCGGCGTCCCAGGCCTCGGCAATGATTTTGGTGTCACGAAGCACCGGATCTTCGGCGATCATCTCGATCATGGGCGGATTGGCAAGAAGATTGCCAGCGGAATCTCGTCCCAAAATAGAGGCGAGGTCAAAACGGAAGCCATCAATATGCATCTCCATAACCCAATAACGAAGGGCATCCTTAATGAGATCCCGCACTACCGGATGATTGCAGTTCATGGTATTACCACAACCTGAAAAATTGAGGTATTCCCTGGTCTGGTGGTCGAGCAGATAGTAGATGCGATTGTCAATACCGCGAAAACTGCTGGTGGCGCCATCATAACCGCCTTCCCCGCTATGATTAAAAACCATATCGAGAATAACCTCAATTCCTGCCTGATGCAGGGCTAATACCAGAGCCTTGAATTCATTGATGTGGCGGGCGGGGTCGGCGGCATATCCCGATTTAAGGGCAAAAAAAGAGATGGGATTATACCCCCAGAAGTTTTTGAGCGCCTTTCCCGTGTGAGGATCTGTGAACACCGTGTCGTTTTCATCAAACTCGGTGACGGGCATAAGCTCGATGGCGGTAATCCCTAACTCCTTGAGATACGGAATCTTCTCCATGATTCCCGTATACGACCCGGGATGGCTGACACGAGAACTGGGATGGCGGGTGAAGCCACGAACATGCAATTCATAAATAATGGACTGGGCCAAGGGGATGTTCAGGGGTTGATCATTCTGCCAGTCAAAATCGTGCTTGATGAGACAGCATTGAGGGGCGTTGGGATCGGATATTTTGTGTCCCCAGGCCCTTGGGATATGGGAGGTATTGAACGGATCGAGGAGAAGAATGGTGTTATCGTAGGCCAACCCTTTGTTTTTGTGATCGTGTGGCCCGTTTATCCGGTATCCATAGCGAAGATCTTCGCGCTGGGTCTTGATCAGAATATGCCAGAGATCGCCGGTCTTGTTGATGTGCGGGTGCAGAGGGAATGCGTGTTGCTCGTGGTCTGTGGTGGCTGTTGCCGGCAGCTCAATGACCAAGGTCACGGTTTCAGCATGACGGGCAAAAAGAGAAAAATTAATCCCTTCACCGAGACGAGTGCACCCCGTTGCCAAAGCAAATCCACGGGTTGTGGCCAGGGGTATTTTTATCTTGGACATTTTGATAATGGTTATTATAATTGAGGAAAAGCAGGAAGCATGATTTTTCATGCAATATACACAGAATACACCATGCTTGGGTAAAGCAGAACGATTTTCTGTTATCAGGCACTTGTCAGGGCGTATTGAAACGCTGGCATTCAACTGCTGGCATAAACACAAGGAGGTCGGTTATGGGTATGTTTCAACGGCTGTCAATGGATGATGCAACAATCAAGACTATTGATTGGGGGATGACTCCTGATCTCAGTTTTGGCACCTTTGAATCCTGGGGTGGACGGGAAAGGGTGCGGAATAACAGCGAACGGATTGTCTATTTCTTTATTGATAATTGGGGCAAGGAGCCAAAGCTCTGCCTGATGGAACGAGGGGTGAAGTACGCCAAGGTCTTAGCCGAGATCAGCGCCCCGCCCGAGATGGTCAAGGAGTGTGTGCGCCAGCAGGGAAGCTCTTCGCAGTTTGAAAAGAGTTATGCCATCAACGCCATTATCAAGGAATGGTTGCTTGCCAATGTGGTTGAGGCTGAGGGCGATGCTCTGGTCACGCCGGTCAGTTTCATGGGGGCGGTTGAAGAAATGGGCGTTCTGCCCTTGAAAGGAGTCCAAACGGTGAAAGAGGAACAGTGTGTGTTGCCGCCACCACCCGCCATCATCAATGATGATCAGATTCAACCTTTGATACAGAAGTGGAACTTTTTTGATTCAGCCCTTAATCCCGAGGGGAATTTTTCCAACTCACTGGTGGATAACGGTGACGGGGCAACGGTCTATGATGAGCGCACAGGGCTTTCCTGGCAATGTACCGGCCTTGACATTGCCTCCATCCGCACCATGCAACGAAACATTGAGGAGCTCAACAGAAAGGGCTTTGCCGGATTTCATGACTGGCGGATGCCGACGATGGAAGAGGCCATGTCCCTCATGGAGCCAAGCATGAATGGTAAGGGCCTCTATCTGAACTCATGTTTCTCCAAAGATCAGCCCTTCATTTTTGTGGCGGCTAAACGAAAACCAGGCGGCTACTGGTTTGTGGATTACAAGCAGGGCCGTGCCTTCTGGTCATCTGGGACCATTCCCGGTGCTTTTGGGCGGTTGTGCCGTAAGGCATAGCGTGGGTGGCACTACAAGTATGCCGTGAAGGTAGTCTTGTCGGTACCATGGAAGAACACCGAAGGCAGGGTCATTATTTGGCTCTGCCTGTTTTTATGACTGACCAGGGATGAGTACTGCCGTTGTCGGTGCACCGTCAAGGGCGGCAGGGAAGGAAGGGACATTGATGCATTGCAACTGGCCCAGACCTGTGAACTGCTGGGAGCAGGCTAACCCGAGAGCAGTTGGATGTACTCAGATATTCGATGTAGCAATATTAACCTAAAAACGGCAGTTACTTCATAATGTAAATTCGGTATTATCCGAGTCCCTTAGACGAGATATTTTAATGAATCAACAGAGACATCCATTGGTAACAATCCGCCCGCTTGAGAAAGCATTATGGAATTTTCGAGAGAAAACGCTTGTCATGTGACCATGACAATGACTATTGTCCCATTAAATAAGCAGCCTTGATAAGGGAGTGAAGCATGCAGACGATCAAATCGTCAGTTCAGGGCAAGCTGTCTCCATTTCATGGATGAAGTCAATGCGACGGGCGAAGGAATCGTGATCATCAAGAAGGGAAAACCTGTCTCAGTCTTGAAACCATATCGAACGGCACCCTCAACGATTTTTGGTCTGCACAAAGGGGAAATTGAGAGCAAAGACGATTTGATCCACCCATTGAACATTTTCAGGGATGCGGAATAATGGTGATCCGGTCGACCACATGATTGTCGCCACTGCCATTGGAAATGAAGCGGCCCTCGTGACGGCGGATGGAATAATTCTCTCCTGGAGCCAATTTCACCAAAAAATTGACGCCCCGCCTATAAAGTCAATCAAACCTTGCCATGATCACTTATCACAAGAATTCCCAGCTCTGCCCGAATTGCCGCGGCCTTATCAGTCGGAACGAAGCCGTCTGTCCCTACTGCGGCCTCAAGTCTCCCGGTTCCAGGTGGAAAAACAGCGGTTTGTTCCTCCTGTTCCAGGATTCCGAACTTTTCCTCAAGGGGTTAAGCGGCCTTAACATCGGTTTTTTTGTCCTCTCGCTGATCATCAATCCTGGCAGTCTGGGGCTGGGGATGAGCCCTTTTGGCTTTCTTTCGCCGGACAACCAGAGCCTGCTGCTGCTGGGGGCGACCGGCACCATTCCCATCGACAACCTGCAACGCTGGTGGACGCTGCTTTCGGCCAGCTATCTGCACGGCAGCCTGCTCCATCTCATCTTTAACCTCATCGCCCTGCGGCAGATTGGGCCGCTGGTAATCCAGGAATACGGACTTGCCCGGATGTTTTGCATCTATACTTTTGGCGGCATCGGCGGGTTTCTGCTCTCCTATCTGGCCGGGGTTCCCTTTACCATCGGCGCTTCAGCGGCGGTCTGCGCCCTGGTCGGCGCGGCCCTCTATTATGGGAAAAGCCGGGGCGGGAACTATGGCCGACAGGTGTACCAGCAGATCGGCGGCTGGGCCCTGAGTATCTTCGTCTTTGGTCTGCTGGTGCCGGGGATCAACAACTGGGCCCATGGCGGCGGCATGGCTGCAGGCGTCCTTTGCGGCCTACTTCTGGGCTATCAGGAAAAACGCCGTGAATTGATCAGTCATCGTCTGCTTGGCGCTGCCTGCGCGGTTATGACCATCCTGGTTCTGTTCTGGGCCGTGGCCTCTGCGGCTTACTATCGCTTTTTCTGAACTAACCGGTAGAGCCCCTGCTCTCCATGCGCCCCGTCGTATGATACAGTCTGAATGATTTTCCCGGAAAATGTGACTGACTCTCTGGTCACAGAAGAGGGCAAATTACCGCAGGACTTCCTTCAAACTCTCCAGCAACTGGCCTTGCAGCCTCAACCAAAAGCGGCTGGCTGAAAAGGGGCTTGCCGACATGGAACAGGCGGTGTCCCTCCTGACCCGGACGCTGCATCGCAACGATCTGGTAACAGATGAGGGGAAGGCGGTGCTGGAGGTGGTCGGCAGGTATGCCAGATCCTGGTCGCTGCTCCTGCGTTACGATGAAGACCGGCTGGAACTGCCGAAGAACCGCCATTTACCCAGGCAATCCCTCGATTATGGCCGGACCGGTAAATCCATCAAGGCGCTCAAGGACGATCTCCTATCGCGGAGTTAGGCTCCTGACTGTTCGGCCAGGAGTGGGAGCATCATCTGCAGGGGATCATCGGCAACCTCGACCAGACCTTCGGCGACCGGGAACTCTACGCCAGCGTGGAAGAAAAGGCTGCCCACCTTCTTTACTTTGTCATCAAGGATCATCCCTTCAGCGACGGCAACAAGCGGATCGGCGCTTTCCTTTTCCTGCTGTTCCTCAAGGAAAACGACCTGCTCGATCAGTCCGGCATCAACGACAACGGACTGGTGGCCCTGGCCTTGTTGATTGCCGAGAGTGATCCACGGCAGAAGGAGCTGATGATCAGGCTGGTTATGAATCTTCTGGTGTACGCCCGGCATGGGCGTGAACTCATGGGGTTAAAGTCCCCTGTAAGTGTTCCTGTGTTAAGTGAATAACTTAGCATAAATTACTAGCCGAAGGCAAGGGCGTTACCGTGAGGTAAGGTCTGGAGGAAGCCGGAGTGCAAACTTGTGAGCTGACGGACAGAAACGTCATATAAGGCCGAGTCCCAGGGTAAGGCAGCACCACATGTCAACGCCCAAGGAACAGGGGATACGGTAAATGATGCGGTTGCACAAGGGAAGTTCACATTCTTATCCGGGGAGGCCTGTCCAACGGGCGGTCGTAGTTTCGGCAGCGCCCTGTGTGGTAACATGCAGGGAGTTTGGGCAGGAGTCAGCAGAGGCCATAGTAGGCGAAGGAAATCTCCATGCAGGGGCGATGGGGATTGGAAACGAGCTCGGCGAATAGAAAAGCCGGGAGGATTCACCCCGCTGAAGGGCCAAACCCATAGAGGAAGGTGGAATCTTATTCCAATTCGCTTTCAAGTTGATACAACGCTAATGCGCCTTCCCTTATAAGTAACGGCAGAAAGGAGTTATAGTTCTTCGCAGATGAATTGATACTATTTTGAAAAAGCGCTCCAATAATTCGGCACTTCTTGCATGTTTTAAGCAATAAAATTTAATTACATACTCCAACTATCTCAAAGATGTTTGTGAGCAACATGGTGCTGTTTCTGAGTATTCTGGACATGTTTAAATGTGCCTATGTCTAATATGTGCAGTATGTTGACTTGCTATTTATGGTATCAATTCATCTGCGAAGAACTATAGTTAGTCTCATCTTGAAAGCGAATTGGAATTATATGCTCTGCCACGCATTGAACCCGACCGGGTGAGCGAATCGGCAGGCGC
>DYDK01000041.1 GCA_020717935.1 Desulfocapsa sp. | reverse complement strand
TTTGCTGCTTGACTCCCGGTTGCAATTCTCCTTTTTCTATCCGACGACCTGACCTCTCCGATATCCCGGCCTTTGCCGCCGCTGTTACCTGCCTCTTTCCTGCTTCTCGTGTCTGCATATATACCACGACCTGTTCTGATTTAACGGCTTTCCCTGACATCGAAATCCTCCTCTGTTAAAAGTGATTGTAATGCCAGATTTTACCATAACGAACCGGCCAAGGTAATTGTCATCTACCGGCCAAGATAATTGTCACCTAATACTCCTGTAGGGATTCAAGAATAGATTCAAGAATATTTTGCGGTTCTTCAGTGACCAAGGGAGCCAATGCCATTATATGGCATATATATGGATTTTTTTTTTGCATTATCTAAGTTTGATTTCAATGACGGTAAGAATGATGTAGAGGAATAACCAGGCAAGGACGAATGTCCGGATCCTGTGGTGATACGGGTTTGTTTTTTGCAGGAAAAACAGGGCGATGATCAGGCTACCAGGGATAAGGATTCCGGCCACCAGGGGAGGCAGGAATTTGAGGAGTTCCTGGAGGCCAAGAAAAAACCAGGGGCCGGCAATGTGAAAGAATCCCAACTGTTCCTGTTCAAAGGGCGCGGTCGGAAGAATACAGGCTAGGAGGATCGTGGCTGTCAGCAAAGGATGGTGATGAAAAGAAGTCCGATATTTGCGAAGATGTTCCCAGGCCAGTACCCCCCAAACGATGCTGAAACCGATGACATGGTTGATATAGACCCGTTTCATCCCGTCATCGCTGATTGAGAACAGGATGCTGTTCAGGATTCTCCCGATTCCTGGAATGGCGGTGATGATATTTTCGGCAATGAGGCCTGCTGAAGATCCGGTACTGTCGGCTCGCAGGACATAACCGGTGAAGAGAATCAGCAGTGCTATCGGCAGGGTGCTGACAAGCCGGATCCATTGGCTGCGGGAATAGGTGTCGGCCCGGTCAAAAATGGCCCACAGATGGACGATGGAGAAGAGGAAAAAGAGTTGGCTGGAATAGAAGTGCAGGGCTCGAAAGGAGTCCCCGAAAGGAACGAGCAGATCCAGGGAGCTGGCGGAGTAGAGCGGCGTGGCAGGGTCGTATTGGAAGGCCACGGCCAGTCCAGACAGGACGGAGATAAAAAGGGCAATCAGGCTCCATTCACCCCATTTTATGGCGATGATCTTGTCGTGTATGCTGTTGTTCATGGGGAATAAAAAACACAATGGGGAGAATACTCTTCTTGCCGAGGGACTGACTCAGAGGGTGACGATATAGCCGTTGTTTCCGTTGAGTTTTTCCACCTTTAATCGGGGCAAGTCCTTTTTGGCCGGGCCGCGCATGACCCCTCCCTGGGAATTGAAGCGTGATTGGTGACAGGGACATTCTAAAAAACCTTCTTTTTCCCGATAGTTAATTTTGCATCCAAGGTGGGTGCATTTGCGTGATAAGGCCCACGGTCCGTGTTCGCCTTCAAAAATGATGAAGTCAGGGCCCAAGAAAAAATCGCCGACTACCAGTACCTTTTTTACTTCCACCAGACGCGGCTGACGGGGTAGCTTGAAGCCGAGAAAGCGCAGAAAGGGATAGCAGAGGGCAAGCAGACTGAGGCCAAGAAAGAATCGGCGTCGTTTGTTCGCTGGTTGTAAGTGTTTTTTTTTGATAAGCATGGGTAAGCATGACACACGAGAATGCAACACAAGTTCGTGGTGTGGGAGTCAGGATGCAAAGGCTTCTTTGAGTAATTGATTGACATGTTCGGGGACTAACTCGCTCACATCACCGCCATGTCGGGCTGCCTCTTTGATGATGGATGAGCTGATATAGATCCAGCGGAAGGCCGGCATCAGGAAGATGGTGTCTACTTCCCTCTCTAATTTTCGATTCATCAAGGCAAGCTGAAATTCATAGTCAAAGTCGGAGACAGCCCGCAGGCCACGAATGATCGCCTTGGCTCCCCGTTCCATGGCGTAGTTGACCAAAAGTCCGGAAACAGCGACAATTTCAATCCGTTGCTGATCTTCGGGGAAACATTCCTCAATCATTGACATCCTGGCTGGGAGAGAAAAGAGGGGGGTCTTGCCGGGATTGACCGCAATGGCAATGACGACCCGGTCAAAGAGATTCAGGGCCCGGTTGATGATGTCGATATGACCCATGGTAATGGGGTCGAAGGTGCCAGGATAAATCGCGATGCTGGGTGGGTTTGCGGCTGTCTGCATGATCAGTGTGACAGGGCTTTTGCTAAAGGTTGATAGAGCCAGAAGCCCGCCTCGCCGTAAGTGCGCTGATCGATCAGATTCAGTGTCGTTAATTGTTGCGGCAAGGTTTCTTTGGCCCGCTCTTCGGCAATTATCAGGCTGTGCTGGTGGAGAAGGGAACTGGTATCAAGGGCCTGTAAAGTTTTGTGAGAAAGGCCTTGTGAATAGGGTGGATCGAGAAAAATCAGATCAAAACCAGATGTGAGCAATGATTTTTCTGGGAAATAAGGTAAACCTCTGTTCAGGTCGTGTCTGATGAGAGTGGCGGCTTGGGGGGAATCAAGGCTTCCGCTGCCATCAGCAAGGTGCTGTTCATGGCCGTTGTGTTGATGAGTGAAGAGATCCATGCAGATCCGGATATTCTGGCGGATAAGAGTGAGGGCTTGCGGATAAAAATCAACAAAGCAGGCGGCCTTGGCTCCCCGACTCAAGGCCTCAAGGCCCAATGCTCCGGTGCCGGCAAAAAGATCAAGCACTAAAGCCCCGGGAATATGTGAGGCAATAATGCTGAAAAGAGCCTCCCTTGCCCGATCCGAGGTGGGACGAATTTCCCCCCCTTTACTGGGCGGGGATTTGAGCTTTCTGCCCTTGGCATATCCGCTGATGATTCTCAATTATTTATAGTGAGCCACAAAATACTCGGCAATCTGCACGGCATTGAGGGCCGCCCCTTTCAGAATATTGTCGGAAACGACCCACATGTTGATGCCGTTGGCGATGGATTCATCTTCACGAATACGACCGACCAAGGTCTCAAATTTACCTTCGCAATCAATAGCCATCGGGTAACGGGACAGGGTTGGTTCATCAACCAACTGTACGCCCGGAGCGTTTGCCAAAAGCTTCTTGACTTCGGTGGCGCTGATTTTTTCTCTGGTCTCGATGTTGACAGCCTCGGAATGTCCATAAAAGACAGGCACTCGCACTGTGGTGGCGGTGATGCCGATGCTGTCATCTTCAAATATCTTGCGGGTTTCGTTGACCATCTTCATCTCTTCTTTGGTGTAGCCATTGTCAAGGAAGCTGTCAATCTGGGGCAGGCAGTTGAAGGCAATCTGGTGGGGATAGACCTTGTGCTCTAAAGGTTGGCCAGCAGCATAGGCCAGAATCTGGCCTTTCAACTCGTCGATGGCTTTGGCTCCGGTGCCGGAGACCGCCTGATAGGTGGATATCACCAGTCGTTTGATGCCAACTTGGTCGTAGATGGGTTTGAGGGCCACCAGCATCTGAATGGTGGAGCAGTTGGGGTTGGCGATAATCCCTCGTTTGTTGTATTGGGCAATGGCGTGCGGGTTGACCTCGGGAACAACCAGGGGAATCTCGGGATCCATGCGGAAGGCGCTGGAGTTGTCAATGACCACGGCTCCAGCGGCAGCGGCAGCAGGGGCAAATTCCAGGGAGCGGGAGGCGCCGGCGGAAAAGAGGGCAATGTCAATGCCGGCAAAGGCGTCTTTGCTTAATTGTTGGACGCTGTATTCTGTCCCGTTAAATATAATCTTCTTGCCTACGGAGCGTTCCGAGGCCAGCAGTCGTAATTCATTGATGGGAAAATTCTTGCGTCGCAAGACATCGAGCATAGCACCGCCAACGGCACCGGTAGCACCGGCGATAGCGACATTGTATTTCTTTTGTTCGCTGCACATGGTTCTTTTGTTTCCTTTTGGTAAGCTTAGTGTTTTTTTGTATAAAATCCGATAGTTAAGAGGGAAGACTTTTGGGGGTAAGGGGCGTTTTTTTTAGTCCTCGTAGACGGGCATAGATGGCCATGCCTGGGCCTGAAAGGATATAGAGAGCAAAGAGGGCAAAGAGCATAATGTCGGGTTCAGCGACGATCAGGATGGCGACCAGCAACATTGCCACCAATACCTGAAAAGTCTTGAATTTACCCTGATTAGGGCTTTTGAAGCTCAGGTAGCGGTGGGTGGAAACCATCAGGTAGGAGAGCAGATAGACCAGAAGCAGCAGAGAGATATGTTTCACCTCGCCGGTGATGCCCAGATAATGGGTAAACATGACACTGGTGACGATCATGGCCGCCGCTGCCGGACAGGGCAGACCCATAAAATCTTTGCTCGCTGATTTGACATTTTGCGAATTAAAGCGGGCCAAGCGCAGGGAGGTCATGGCCACATAAAGGAAGGCTGCCAGCCATCCGTAGCGACCATAGGGCTCTAAGGCCCAGAGATAGGCGAGAAAGCCAGGGGCCACACCAAAAGAAACCATGTCACATAGAGAGTCCAGCTCCACTCCGAATTGGCTGGTGGTTCGGGTCATCCGTGCCACTCGACCATCCAGGGCATCAAAAATAGCGGCAATCAAGATGGCGATGGCGGCGATATAAAATTCTCCTTTCACTGCATAAACCATGGAATAAAACCCACAAAACAGGCTGGCCAAGGTGAACATGCAGGGGAGGGGATAAAACTTGGTGCTTATTTCCTGAGGGCTATCGGTATCCATTGTTGTGGGAATTTCTCCTGCAATTGCGTCTGGATGTGCTGCTGGATCCTCTGGTTGATTGTCGAACATGACTCAATTCCTCCCTTGTGGGTGATTGCAGAGCAATAAAGAAAGGGATAATCGTAATCCTGCCCTTTCAGGAAAGATAGCCAAGCACGGTCTCACCGGCTCGTACCTTCTGGCCAATGGCAATTTCAAGCTGAGTCTGGGGGGGAAGATAGAGATCAACGCGCGAGCCAAAACGGATGAGGCCAAACCGCATGCCCCGCTGTACCTGATCGCCCCTTTCTATCCAGCAGACAATCCGCCGAGCAATGAGACCAGCCACCTGGACACAGGCGAGCCGATGGCCACTGGTACTACGGAGCAGGGTGGCACAATGTTCATTGTGCATGGCCCCGCGGATGCTGTCTGCTGAATAAAATTTGCCTGGTGAGTAAAGGACTTTTTCGACCGTTCCACTTATAGGAGCCCGATTGACATGGACATTGAAGACATTCATGAAGATGGACACCTTATAGACCTGGCCTAATTGATACTGATCATCAATGATCTTCTCGATGAGGATAACTTTGCCGTCCGCCGGAGAGATCAAGGCGTCTTCGTTGACCGGCCCAATGCGTTCCGGATCGCGGAAAAAGGCGAGGACAAAGGAGGTGACAGCCAGTGCTGGCAGGGCCAGAAGAACATAGCCTAAAACTGCCAGAATCAAGGTGACAAAAGCACTGAAGGCGATAAAGGGATAGCCTTCCTGGGCAATTGGAATTCGCGGAGTTATCATTTTTTACTGGCTCTGGCCATGGCAATGGTTCCGGTTCGGACGATTTCCTGGATACCGATGGGTTTCAAGATATCAATAATGGCCTGCACCTTGGAGGCTGAACCCGTTACCTCAACAGCATAAGATTTAGGGCTGACATCGACCACCTTGCCGCGGAAGATGTCAATGACCCGCAACACTTCAGCACGGGTCTGGGCCTCGGCTTTGACTCGAATCAGTACCATCTCTCGCTCCACATACTCGCTGTCACCTACATCGGTGACCTTGATGACATCAATGAGTTTATGCAGTTGTTTGGTGATCTGCTCGATGATGGATTCGTCTCCACGGGTGACAAGGGTCAGGCAGGAGATGCTCGGCTCCATGGTCTCGGCGACACTGAGGCTTTCAATGTTAAAGCCCCGGCCGCTGAACAGGCCGGTAACCCGCGACAGGACACCAGGTTTATTTTGCAGGAGGACGGAAATTGTGTGTTTCATCTCTATATCCTATGGACAATTTTTCTTTGAAAAATGTTTCAGCTCTGTTTGGCTGAAAGTTAGACTAAAAGCATCTCGGTGGTGGCCTTACCCGCTGGCACCATGGGGAAGACGCATTCTTCACGGGCAATGGTAAAGTCCATGATCACGGTGTTGTCGGTAGCCAGCGCCTCTTTGATGACAGCCTCAACTTCGCTGGTCTTGGTAGCCCGTAAACCCACTGCCCCGTAAGCCTCGGCCAGCTTCACGAAATCAGGGGTCACTTCCATGACGGTACCGGCGTATCGTTTATTGTAGAACAATTCCTGCCATTGCCGCACCATGCCCAGATAGTTATTGTTGAGAATGGCGACTTTGACCGGGCAGTTATATTGTCTGGCGGTGGCCAGTTCCTGAATGTTCATCTGGATGGAACCGTCGCCGGCCACATCAATAACTATCTTGTCAGGGAAGGCCATTTTGGCCCCGATGGCCGCTGGCAACCCATACCCCATAGTTCCTAAGCCCCCTGATGTGGCCAGGCAACGAGGTTTATTGAATTTATAGAACTGAGCTGCCCACATCTGATTCTGGCCGACCTCGGTAGTGATGATGGCATCGCCGCCGGTCAGTTCGTCCAGTTTTTCGATGACAAACTGGGGCTTGATGATCTCTCCTTCGGAATGGTAGCCCATCGGATGTTTGCTGTTCCATTCGTTGATGGTTTCCCGCCAGGGTTCATGACTGGCCGCTACCCGCTCACGGTTGAAATCACTGGCGGTGTTGAACCAGGTATTCATGGCGATCAGGGCCTGCTTGCAATCGGCAACGATGGGAATATCAACCTTGACATTTTTACTGATGGAGGTGGGGTCAATATCAATATGAATGATGGTTGCGTGGGGGGCAAAGGCATCGAGGCGGCCGGTGACGCGATCATCAAAGCGGGCCCCAACGGCAATCAGCAGGTCGCTGTTGGCAACCGCCATATTAGCGGCATAACTGCCGTGCATCCCGAGCATTCCCATGGAGAGCGGGTCGCTGCCCGGAAATCCGCCCAAGCCCATCAGAGTCATGGTGACGGGAATGTTGAGTTTGCGGGCGAGCTCGGTGAGTTCCTCATTGGCATTGGAGAGAATGACCCCGCCGCCCACATAGAGCACCGGATTTTTGGCCTTGATAATTTTTTTGCAGGCCTTTTCAATCTGGCCGGGATGAGGATCGTAGTTAGGTTGATAGTTCTGCATCCTGATCGGTTTTTTCTCAGGAAAATCTATCATCTTGGCGACCACATCCTTGGGCAGATCAACAAGAACAGGGCCTGGGCGACCGGTACGGGCGATGTGAAAGGCCTCGCGCAGGGTTGGCACTAAATCTTTAGAATCCTTGACCAGATAATTGTGTTTGGTGCAGGGACGGGTGATACCCACGATATCGACTTCCTGAAAGGCATCGTTGCCAATCAGCGGTGTCGGCACTTGACCGGTGAGGATAACCATGGGAATGGAGTCCATATAGGCGGTGGCAATGGCGGTCACGCCATTGGTGGCCCCCGGACCGGAGGTGAGCAGCGCTACCCCGACTTCGCCGGTTACTCGGGCCAGGCCATCGGCTGCATGGACGGCCCCTTGTTCGTGACGAACAAGGACATTGGTGATGTCAGAATCCATCAGAGCATCGTACAGATCAATGACTGCACCGCCGGGGAAACCGAAAATAATTTTTACTCCTTCTTCTTGAAGGCAGCGAATAATCGCCTGCGAACCGCTGATTTTATCCATGGAGGATTTTCCTTTTGTGAGTAAAGGGCTGAGAAAAGTTGACAATGAAATTGATAATCGGGTAGAATTTTGTGTTTGTATTCTCTTTGATTCTCTTTTTCCTTCTTATAAGAAATAAGATTCAAAATAAACGATAGAATATATATTCATAAGCCATGGAATGTCAAGAATGAAGGTGGTTTTTGGGAATAATTCCTGTAGTATGGAGAAGTATTCAGAATCGTATGGCGATTGTCTTGTCGGTAGTCGCTCTTTTTCTTGTTGTGTCCTCACTGTGCCTTGATTGTGTTGTCTGTTGAATTATTTTAAAAAGTACCTTTCATAATGGAGTTTGCAGGTCATGAATCCTGATGCCGTAAAGAAATATCGTCCCTATCCCCGCTTGGATTTCCCCACCCGTTCCTGGCCTCAAAAATCGATCATCAAGGCCCCTGACTGGTGCAGCGTGGATCTGCGCGATGGCAATCAGGCCCTGATTCAGCCCATGAATCTTGAGGAAAAACTGGAATTTTTTCATCTGCTTGTTGATCTTGGTTTCAAGGAAATCGAGATCGGCTTTCCTTCAGCCTCGCAGGTGGAGTTTGATTTTACCCGCACGCTTATTGAACGCGGTTTAATTCCTGAGGATGTAACCATCCAGATACTGACCCCGGCGCGGGAGCATCTCATCAAAAGGAGCTTTGAGGCCCTGAAGGGGGCAAGAAAGGCTGTGGTTCATCTTTACAATCCCACCTCCACGCTGCAACGACGAGTTGTTTTTCAGATGAATCGGGCCGAGATCACTGCCTTGGCTATTGAGGGGGCGCGTATTATTCAGGAGGAGGCGGCAGCCTATCCCGAGACTTCGTTTCGCTATGAGTATACCCCCGAGAGCTTTACCGGTACTGAACTGGATTTTGCCCTGGAGATCTGCGAGGCGGTTATGGAGGTGTGGAAGCCGACCCCGGAGAACAGGGTGATTGTCAATCTGCCGGCTACGGTTGAGATGGCCACTCCTAATGTTTATGCCGATCAGATTGAGTGGTTTTGTACCCATATGAAACGCCGTGACTGCGCCATTATCAGTCTTCATGCCCATAATGATCGCGGCTGCGCAGTGGCAGCCACCGAGCTGGCCCTCATGGCTGGCGGGGATCGGGTGGAGGGAACCCTGTTTGGCAATGGTGAGCGCACCGGCAATGTTGATCTCATCACCCTGGCTTTGAATATGTTCACCCAAGGGATTGATCCAGGGTTAAATTTCCATGACATCAATCGGGTCATCGAGATTTCTGAGCGGGTGACCCGTATTCCGGTGTCCGTCCGTCATCCTTACGCCGGCGAGCTGGTCTATACCGCCTTTTCCGGTTCCCATCAGGATGCCATCAACAAGGGGATGAACGCCTGTGATGCTTCGCCTGATTGTGTCTGGGCGGTTCCCTATCTACCTATTGATCCGCGCGATGTGGGTCGCAGTTATGAATCCATTATTCGGATTAACAGTCAGTCAGGCAAGGGTGGGGTGGCCTGGATCATGGATCGGGAGTTTGGCTTCAAGATGCCCAAAGAGATGCACCCCGAGTTTGGGGCGGTGATCCAGAAACTGACGGATCGTGAGGGGCGAGAGTTACAAATGACTGAGCTGTGGACGGCATTTACCAGGGAATATCTGGAGCTTGTACAACCCTATAGTCTGACGAGTTTCAATGTTGTCAAACGACATGTTGATACCGATAGCGATGGTAAAAAGGAAATCTCTTCCGCTGTTGTTGAGGCGATTATCAATGTCAACGGTACAATCAAAGCCATTTCCGCCACGGGTAATGGCCCGCTTGATGCCTTTTGTGAGGCCTTGAAGTCGGGATTGGGCTGTCAGTTTACCCTGTGTGGCTATCATGAACACGCCCTGACCAAGGGCTCAAGTTCCAAGGCGGTGGCCTATATCGAAACCGAATATCCTGATGGTCGAAAAATATGGGGGGCGGGCGTGGATACTGACATCATCATCGCCTCGATTAAGGCGACGCTCAGCAGCCTGAATCGGGCGGCCAAGCTGATGTGAATGGGGCAATTGCTATCTCATGCTGTTCAATGAATGATATTGAGGGACTTGGAAATTACCAATGTACCTGAATTGCGACCAGATTTGGGTTAGATTTGGCTGTGCCGATTGAACAAAACCGCAGGCATAATTGTGTTATGACGAGGATTTTGTGATTGAGGCACAGTCAAAGATGGCCCAAAGCTGGGAAGCAAGATGGTATATTGGTATTTTCCAAGTCCCTGAGTTGTTATCGGTAAAACTTGTGACTTCCGTAGTCCTGGAGATAGGTGAGATGGGATGCCCACTTGGGGGCCTTGTCTTTACGATGAAAATAAGTCGCCCCGTGGGTGAAATCGTTGCTGTGCAGGGCAATGAGAGCCGACTGCATGCTTTGTAAAAATGCCGGAATGTTATCAGGAAGGTACGATTTTTTGTTTATCCAATGAAACTGGCGGGGTTGATGGATCACATCTTTGATGGAAATATTCTGTTCGTTCGCTCGATTCAGGGTGACATGGGCAATGGCAAGTTGTCCAATTTGTGGTTCGGATCGGCCCTCGTGATAGATATTCAGGGCTAACCAGAGAAAACCTTCAAGAAGTGTCATGTTGTTTCTCCATTAGTGAGGGGTCGTAATGAAAGAAGCGCTTCTTTGATAAGGGACTCGGCCAAAATAAATTGTTCCGTATTGCGCAGGATTTTCGACCATATTCGAGGAACGGGAATAGGCGCATAGTAGAGCTATGAAACTATTCCCGTAACGAAGAAGATGGTCGAAAAGACCAGCAAGACGGAATGATTTATTTTGGCCGCGTCCCTAAGGCGAAAAGAAGGTTCTTTTGTTATTTAGTGCTTGAACGAAAACCTCAAGACCTATGTTCTATAAGGATTCCAAAGGATTT
>DYDK01000040.1 GCA_020717935.1 Desulfocapsa sp. | reverse complement strand
TCTGTCTGGAATGCCCGAAAGCAGATGGTGGACTGGCTCCGCCCGCATTGTGTTGAGGAAAATGAGCTGGTGGATCTGTTTTATGCAATCACAAATTGTCATGGCTGGATCAAGTCAACCAAGACTGAAGTTACGGTACGACTTGAGCCGCTGCAACAACCAAGGCGCAGATGTGCACAAGAGCTGCTTTGTCGCAAATTGACAAATCTCGGAGCACGCACTCCAGCCGGAAAATGGCTATTCGTTGAGGTCGGCGAAGAGCCAATAACAAATGTCCAAAAAAAATGACGCTTTTGGCATGTTGTTTACGAGGTCTGTTTTATGGGAAACTTCAGGTTATTGGACATTATTTATCAACTACAAACAACATACAAGGGGCCGTAAAGAAATGGAAAAAAGTATGGGTTATTTCTTAACGGCCCCTAAGAAATTTTTGGTCGTTGTGGCGGAAGGTTCAACGCCCGTTCCAAATTATACCCCACCTTCATCAGTGAATCCTCACGGAAATGTGGCCCCTGCAGTTGAATACCAATAGGCAGGCCCTGATGACTGAAACCGCCCGGAACTGACATCCCGGGAATGCCCGCCAGATTAGCAGAAATAGTCAAAATATCAGAGAGATACAGAGAAAGCGGATCATCCACCTTTTCCCCTATTTTCCAAGCTGGGGTGGGAACGACCGGAGAAATAAGGACATCGCACTGACCAAAGGCTCGGTCAAAATCATCCAGAATCAGGGTTCGCACCTGCGAGGCCTTTTTATAATAGGCATCATAATACCCCGCCGAAAGGGCATAGGTGCCAATAAGGATGCGCCGCTTGACCTCGGGGCCAAAACCTTGAGAACGGGTCTCCCGATACATGTCCATCAGCGATTTTGCCTCCAGGTCACGAAATCCATAAGAAACCCCATCATATCGTGCCAGATTGGAGCTGGCCTCAGCCGTGGCGATAAGATAATAAACAGCCACACAGTAATCGGTATGCGGCAATGACACCTCAATTATCTTGGCACCTGCCCCCTTAAGCACCTCAATACCTTGATTCACAACCGACCGCACCTCCGGATCTAACCCCGCACCGAAATACTCCCTCGGTACCCCAATACGCATCCCCTGTAAGCCTTCGGTCAAAGATTCGTTCAAATCAGGAACTTGCCGCTGCACCGAAGTGGAATCCTTGAGGTCATAGCCACTAATAGCATTCATCATCAGGGCACAATCGGTGACATCACGGGTTAAAGGACCAATCTGATCCAGGGAAGAGGCAAAGGCCACCAAGCCATACCTGGACACCAGGCCGTAAGTCGGTTTCATCCCCACAATCCCGCACAACGAAGCGGGTTGACGAATGGACCCCCCCGTATCCGACCCCAAAGAACCAAGGCACTCCAAGGCCGCCACCGAAGCCGCTGAACCTCCAGATGAGCCGCCACTTACAAACCCGAGTTTCCATGGATTTTCAGGAACTTGAAAAGCACAATTTTCCGAACTGGAGCCCATGGCAAACTCATCCATAGCCACCTTACCCAATATCACAGCCCCTTGCTCTTTGAGTTTCTCAATAACAGTGGCATCATAAGGGGGCACATAAGCTTCCAGCATTCGTGAACCACACGAAGTCACAATTCCCTTGGTACACAGCAGATCTTTTATAGAAAGGGGCACCCCACATAAAGGCGAAATGCCACCACGAGTTCGCATCCGATCAGCTTCGTCAGCCTGCCCCAATGCCTGCTCGGTTGTAACCGTCAAAAAAGCCTTCACTTTACCATCAACGGCTTTAATGCGCTCCAGACAACTCTGGGTCAATTCACGAGAAGAAAGAGCGCCGGAGGCCAATTGCTCCATGGCCTGAGCAATGGTTAATTCATACGGCTTCATTACAAATCCTTATACCGCCCTCAACATTCAGACGATCATATTATTGATTTAATTATAAAATCTAAGTAAAATATGAGAAAAGAAACGATTTCCAAGGAACAATCGCAAGGACATATACTACAGAATTCGAGGCACCATAAATGCCTCTCCATTGTGACGGGGGCCATTCGCCAAGGCCTCTGCTTGCGACAATGAGCAAATTACCTCATCTTCACGAAAGGCATTGCACAGAGAAAACGCATGGGTTGTGGGTCGCACCTCCTGAGTATCCAGTTCATCTAATTTTGCGACATACGAGAGGATGGTATCCAGTTGACCGGTCATGGTTTCCAGCTCCTGTTGACTCAAGTACAGTCTGGCCAATTGTGCCACCCGTTCCACTTCTTTTTGTGTTATTTTCATTGCCACTCACCTTTAACCTTCTCCACAATATCCCCTATACAGATGCACTGAACGACAGCACAAAATTGGGAACCGAGCGCGAAAACACTTCGACAATGTCCTTGTCAAACTGCGTTCCCGCATGAAGTTGTAACTCCCTGATCGCTTCATCCATCCTTAAATTGCGGCGATAATTCCGACTGGAGGTCATGGCATCATAACTATCCACCACCGTTAAAATTTTCGTTAAGGTATCCAATTCATCACCTTTCAAGCCGTCAGGGTATCCTTCCCCATCCAGTCGTTCATGATGATGGCGAATAATAAATTGCTCGCGCTCCATAAACCCTAAAGGTTGAATAATATTTGCCCCTATTCCTGGATGCTTACGGATAAGTTCCCACTCCTCACGATTGAGCTTTCCAGGCTTTTGAATACACAAAAGATCAATAACCAGCTTCCCAATATCATGAAACTGGGCCGCTCTCCGTAGCACTACCATGTCTTTTTCCGATAAATGCATGGCCAGTCCTAACATCAAAGCATATTCAGTCACCCGCACGGTATGACCAGCAGTATAATAATCCTTTTCCTCCATGGCGTTCTGGAGGCTACTCATCAATTGAACAGTGGCATTCTCCAGACTATGACTGTAAGTCATCAACAGCCTGTTGTTATTTTCCAGCTCTTTCGTCTTTTCGCGAACTTCCTTTTCTAAGGAAGTTTTATAATTCCTTTCCCGCAAAATAAACGACCGTTTTTCTATGGCTCGCTTAATTTTTACATTAAACAGATCAAGATCATCAATGGGTTTGGTGAGAAAATCGTATCCACCAAGATTAATCGCCTGTACCACATATTCCATGGAACCGGCACCAGTAAGAAACAGAACCGGAATATCACTTTGACGATCATTCAAGACCCTGATGGTTTCAAAACCGCCCATGTCCTGCATGTTAATATCAAGAATAATCACGCTATAGGAGTCATCCACCAAGGCAATGACATCCCGACCGTCAGGAACAGTCGTCACCTCGTACCCAAACATCTCCAGTACCGTGCTTACAGTGTTACGAACAGTTATATCGTCATCGGCCAGCAGTATTTTTACCGTGTTTCCTTCCATACCTATTCTCTCTTGTTGTATAACGAATGAGGGGCTCAATGACAAACAGCGAACCAACATACTCGGTAAAATCCTACATTTTCCAGTATTTTTTTGCAAGCTCCCAGGCCTGAAGAATAGCGGGATGGACTGATTTTTCACGACTCAACCTCTGAACTGTCTCTTCATCCAGGTGAACAGGATAATCCGTTTCCAGCCTCTGTCCACACAACTGACCAAGAACAGCAAGGATTCCATCGCGCTGACCATTCAGATTATACCCTCCTTCCAGAGTCACAAGAAGTCGTCCATCACACACCTCTTCGGCCAGAGAAACAAGAGCGCGAGTCAAATAGGCAAAACCCTGAGCCGTAACCTCCATGGCCCCCAAAGGATCCCCTCGATAAATATCAAATCCGGCAGATACCAGAATGAGTTGTGGCCGATACTCGCGACCAATGGGCACCACAATATCATCAAAGATAGTCGCAAAATCACGATCCCCCTGATTGCCAGGCAAAGGGATATTTATAGTAAACCCTTCCCCTTTCCCCTTTCCAGTCTCCTGGAGAGAGCCGGTACCAGGATAATAAGGATACTGATGGGTGGAGAGATACAAAACCTTTTCACTGCCATAAAAGGAGTGCTGGGTACCATTACCATGATGCACATCCCAATCAACAATCATCACTTTTTCCAGACAGAGAATTTGCGTGGCATAATGGGCAGCAATGGCCACATTATTAAACAGACAGAAACCCATAGCGTGATTGTATTCGGCATGATGACCAGGGGGGCGAACCAGAGCAAAACCGTTATCAATCTCACCGGACTGCAAAAGATCAACGCCTTTTATGAGAGCCCCCACAGCCATACAGGCCGCCGCATATGAATCGGGCGAAGTCCTGGTATCAGGATCGAGAAAATCAAAGGTTTTACCAGCAGTCTCGGCCACTCTGGCAATGAGGAGAGGAGAGTGATTCAAAGCAATCAGTTCACGGGAGGCCACAGTCAACTCTGGCATGAGAAAACAGGAAGACAGAGGTTGACTGTCAAGAAGCCGGTAAATGTTTTTTATCCGTTCCGGTGATTCGACATGATCAAAACCAGGATCATGATCTAAAAAAGAGAATCTTTCAACACTGCTGTTTTTCGCATTGTATTCCCCAAAAAAGAAATTTTTTTATCGTTTTCCGGCAAGGATGCGTTTTTCGGTGACAATCAAATCCAACACCTCGTCATGTGGTTGGAGCGATAATGTGTTGACCACTTGCAGATCAAAAGCCAAGCCAATGCGTCGTGCTTGGGGAGCCTCATGGGCAAGATAACGATCATAATAACCGCCGCCATAGCCTAAACGACCACCCAGTTCATCAAAGACCGAACCTGGCAGGAGAATTGCTTCTATTTCCCTACCGGCTACTCGCTGTTTTTCCCTTAACTCGGTTCGTGGCTCAAGAATGGAGCAAAATCCGGGCACGCAATCCTGGTCCACATCATTGATAGCCACAGCCAACAATTGTTTTTCTCTTATCAAAGTAACTGGGACCACTACCCGCTTTTCCAAACGAAGAAGCTCTGTAATCAGATGACGAGTATGAACTTCGGAACGAAAATTGATATACACAAAAATTGTCGTTGCTCTTGCAATCGCATCAAGAAATAAAATTGTGGACTGAATCTTCTGGCTTTTTAAGCACCTATCTGCGACTGACAACCCATTTCGCGCGGCAATAATATTTGCCCTTAAAACCCCATCCTCAGCCATAACCCATCACTCCCCTTCCCCCCCAAAAAAAAATCGCAACCCCCTTTTTTACAAGGAGTTGCGATTACACACCATTTCTGCAAAAAACTTCACATGGGAACAATCAATTTATTTGTTTCTTCATTCCAGGTAACCACCACATACCATAATGCCATTATAAATCCAATCAGCATAATTGTTACGCCAAATCCCATGGTATCCGGCAAAAAAACATAACTCCCCAACTTCCCAGCCTGCTCCATGCCCGTTACAGCAAGGGAACCGCCGGAATTTATCGCTTCATTTATTTGTTCAGGAGTATAATCAATCAGACCATATTGAGCCTGAGTTAACAAACCTTTTAATCCATTGCCACTAATCATGAATTCCATTCCTTGAAACCACCGCGTCATCAAGGAATTTGCAATTCCAAAAATCGGAACAACCAACCATAATTTGATCTGCCCCTCACCAACTCGCCACAAAGATCCTGAGCCACAACCACCTGCCAACATGGCGCCTAGACCAAAAATAAAACCACCAGTCACACCACCCCAACCAAAGGTACCTCGAACATACTGTACAGGCTCCAGCACCGGTTCCAACCCGGATTTGAGAATAACAGCGCCGATAGCCACAAATAAAATGGAAAGAGCCACTGATTTTGCCAGGGTACAATCGCCGGTCATGTGGGGTTCACGAAAACCCTGCACCATACACCAGCGCCCTCGCTGCATAGCATAACCAAGGGCAGCAGCAATGACCACTATAGCAGAAAGGGTAGAAATCTTTGCAACCGCATTTCCCGCAAAAGAAGAGGCCGCCCAAATCAATAAGGCGACACCGGCAACACCGAACACAATTTGAACCGCTTTAGGAATATCTATCGTCGTTGCCCCACCATCACCCCAAGTCACATATTCCATTTCCTTGTAAATCAACCACAAACCACAAACCACACCTATCACTAAACCCAACCACATGGAAAATCCGTTTGCTGCGAGATTGCCAATAGCGTTATACATACCACCAACATTACAACCACCTGCCAGTGCCGACCCTACCCCCATAAGAATACCGGCAATAATAGCCTTAACATACTCGCGAAGGGGCGGAAAACGAAGGGCAAACTGACCGCCAAGACAAGCTGAAATAAATGCTCCTCCAATAAAACCAAGACCTATGACAGAACCGGAATCTAAAAAAATAGATTTTGGCGCCTCTCCCAAATAGCCAACTCCATAAAGTATCCATTCCCCCCAGTTACGAATAGCCCCAACAGCACCCCATGGTCGCGACCACGCCATAATCATTACAGAAAAAAATGCTACAACAAGTCCAGTTACTGTGGCATTCCACTCTGATTGACACAAGGTTTTGTAAAGCTCTTTGACTTTACCACCCATCACACTCTCTTCACTCATACCCTCCCCCCTTTTTTTTAAATTCATCCCAAACCTTATTGGTTTGAGCATTCATTGAAAAAACAATTTTTCTTTACCCTTGCAGACAGAATTTGTCAAGCTTCTAAGATAAAAAGGAACTATAAATCCCTTTTTAATTCTTGATTTATTATGAATTAACAAATGGTTAATGCCAAATATCCCCCGTGAATCATCATTCATTTTGTCCTTGACAGATGATTTGAGCTACAGTAAAAGTTGAAAATTGTTGTTTTATTCATTATTCAGATTCAGATCAGGATCTGAATGTATTTTTCGTTTTAGGTGTAAAAAAAAATTATACCTACTTTCAATATCTATTTAGGAGGAAACAGAATGAGTGATATTAAAGTTGCCCCAGATGGTTTGGCAGTTGCAGCAACATTGGATACCAAGGGTTTAAGTTGCCCAATGCCTCTTCTTCGTACAAAAAAAGAGATTGGTAAAATTAAATCAGGTGAGATACTGCAGATAGATGGGACAGACCCAGGTTCGCGAAATGATATTCCCGGTTGGTGTGCTCGTGGCGGTCATGAGTATCTGGGCGAGAAAGAGCAAGCTGGTTTTATCAGCTTTTATATAAAAAAAGGTTGATTTTTTCACTGTGTATTTTTTCTTAAGGGAGGATAAGACTCATGTCTGCTGATCCAAATAAACTTGCTATTTTTGTAACTTCGCCGCAACACATGCGGCATGTTGTCGGTCTTGCCAATGCCGCCGAAAAAGCTGGCAAAAAACTGATGATTTTTTTCACCTACAAATCCATCCATCTTACCAAAGATCCTCGTTTTAAGGTTTTGGCGGAAAAATGCGGTGAAGATCATATTGCCATCTGTGCCGATAGTTATACCTGTGAAGGATATGATGCGGCAGCTGATATTCCTGCAGGACTGTCTGGGAAACAGATGAGAACCCAGGCTTTCCATGGCGCTCTACTTGACGAGTGCGGTAAATATATCGTTTTATAAGGAGCACGATACAAAATGGAATCATTAAAAGTATATATATTGGTCGCTAACCGTATGTACAACGACGGTATTCGTTCCGGCCTTGGGTTGGCTGTTGAAAATCATTACGCCTTTCCTGTGATTATGAACGGTGAGTTTCCCTCTTTTTCCACCTATATGAGCGAAAACATTGCTTGGGTTAAGGATATGGAGGGACAGGTGTATTCCTGTGGTGCCGTTGCTCCCGACGCTTGTGTTGATGAAGATGGCGACAAGCTTATTGCGGAGATTTCTCTGGAAGAGTTGGGAGAAGCCATGCGGGATGCCGATTTTATCATTCCTTACGGTCTGTCTAAACAAACCAATGAGCCTCCACCAGCATGTGCTGAATAACGAAAGGAGTAAAGATAATGAAAATTTTACAGGTATATCGTTCAGAACCTAATAGCGATGTCAAAACCTTAGTTGGGATCTTAAACAGAGATCGTGAAGCTGATGAGTTCAATCTCAATGTTGAGAATCCAGATTATGATACATTAGTCGCAAAAATTTTTACCGCTGATAAAACAGTTTGCTGGTGGTAACTGATTTATTTGTTGATTTTAAACAATAAAAAAGCCCTTGTATTTGCAAATACAAGGGCTTTTTTTATTGTTTAAAATCCGAAAACAAACATTGAACGACAGTATCATGGAACAAGGGCCTGAATTTTTTTATCAACTGATTATCCCGGCTAGGATGAACCCTGTTGGTTAGTAGCACAATAATCAGTTCTTTTTGCGGATCAATCCAAAAAGATGTTCCGGTAAAACCAAGATGGCCAAAACTTGTAGGAGAAAAAAAATGACCACTGCTTGAGTTAGTGAATGAGGGTGTATCAAAACCAGGAGTCCATGAAAAAACTCCCTCTTTTGTTATAGATTTTCTAATATTTTCATTGCCATAAAAAGGGTGTGTACCCCTTTCTTTTATGTGAGAGAGCAAACACTCACACCACCGCAAAACACCTTCTATAGTACCAAAAAGTCCGGCATGACCAGCAATACCCCCCAAAGCTCGACAATTATCATCATGTACTTGTCCTGACAGCATCTTTCCCGTCCAAGGACATTTTTCTGTAGCCGCATACCTCCCCATTTTTTTTATATTTTTAGAAGCAAAAAAAAGTTTATCATGAAGATGAAGGGGTTTATATATTTTTTCATGGACAAATTCAGCCAAATTTACCCCTGATATTTCTTCCACGATCCAACCTAACAACATAAAACCAAGATCACTATAAATACAATAATGTCCCGGGGGATAAAGTAGTTTTTCTTCCTTTATCCACTGTAACACAGCTTGCCTCCTTTCTTTTTCTTGAAGATATAATAATTGTAGAAAATAATTTTTATGAGCGGGAAGCCCTGAACAATGGGACATAAGTTGTTTTATTTTTATATTCTTTTCCTTAAATTTTTGTCCAAAAACAGATTCAATAATGCTTTCCCAATGTATTTTTTTTTCCTCCATTAAAACCCATAAAGCTGGGATTGTTGCCATTGGTTTCGTTAGTGAAGCCAGATCATAATAAGTATTAAAAGTAAGATTCTCAACTGTGGGAAAAAGCTGGGAAACCCCATATTGAGCAATATAAGTATCATAGTGTTCTTTATTCCATAGAGATATCCCTACCGTAGCCCCAGGAAAAATTTTTTTTTCTAAGGCATGGGAAAAGAGAATCTTCAATCTTTGTGCCACACTCTTTTTATTCAAAAATATCATGTGTTATTTTTCTTATTTCTTGTATTTTTCAGTAAAGTCATTTATTATAAAAAGTTAAATAAATCATAGTGTTATTTTTCTTTTCCAGATGTTTTCAACATAAAGATGTGTTTATTGTATCAGTAACTTCGTTAACACCTTGTTGAAAATTTTTTTTGAACATTTATTTATTTTTATACACAATTTAGAGTTTGTTTTTATTGTAAAGAAATTCAAATCTTAGGAAAGAATTAAACAGATAAACCTGTTTAATAAAAATAATAATATAAATAAAAGGATTATTTATATGACTCTCAGTTGCAATATATCCAAAAATATTTTTTTCGAGGGGTTGAATGCCCTGCAAAATATTACCAGTAAAAAAACTACTATTGCCATTTTATCCAACATTCTTATTGAATCCAGTGATGAAGGTCTGTTTCTTACAGCAACAGATTTAGAGGTTGGACTCCGTATTAAAGTACCAGCAGAAATAATAGAACATGGGTCATTAACCTTACCAAGTAAAAAAATTTATGAAATAGTAAGGGAGTCTGGTTCAACACTTATAAATATAAATGAAACAGAAAATAGTTGGGTAGAAATACAAGCAGGACAAAGTTTGTATAATCTTGCAGGCATGCCAAGCACAGAGTTTCCTGAATTTCCTGAATTCAATGAAGAAACCTTTGTTTCTTTTGAAGCCCATGTTTTTTCTGAAATTATTGATAAAATAATTTATTCAATAGCTACTGAACAAGAAAATAATTATGTTTTGACCAGTATTCTTTTTGAAGCAGAAAAAAAAGAGAATATTTCCTATTTACGCATGATCTCATCAGATGGTCATCGTCTTTCTATTATGGAAAAAGCGGTTAACACTGATATTGAAAAACTTACCCTCAATCCTACAACTCTTATTCCTAAAAAAGGAGTGCAGGAACTTAAAAAATTCTGTGAAAACCGTGATAATATTTATCTTTCATGTGAAAAAGAAAAATTAGTTATTAAAGATGAAAATGCCATTTTAATTATTGGCTTAAAAGAAGGTGAATTTCCTCCGTATCGAGCCATTGTGAATGCTGTTCAACTACAAGAAAAAATTCAAATAAATAGAATTCCATTTTTAGAAGCTCTCAAAAGAATTAATTTATTTACAGAAGAAATTTATCATACCATTCAGTTAGAAATAACAGATGGAAAAATAATTCTCTCTTCCCAAAATGCAGATATAGGAAATGCGAAAGATGAACAACCCATAGTATACAATGGAGAATCTCTTATTCTTGGTTTTAATTGTCGTTTTTTTATCGAGACCCTGCAGGTTATGGGATGTGATTGTGTTAATGCCTATATAAATTCTAATAAAAGCCCTTGTCTCTTAAAATCAGATTTTGATGAAGGTTTTTTAAGTATTATTATGCCAATGCAAATCTAATGTTAATTGTTGTTAACAAACTTATAATTATAGGGGGGTAGTCGGTTAGCGTCACCTGTGAATATATTCATGGTATGACC
>DYDK01000039.1 GCA_020717935.1 Desulfocapsa sp. | reverse complement strand
TAACAAATGTCCAAAAAAAATGACGCTTTTGGCATGTTGTTTACGAGGTCTGCACGATAGAAATTTATTATAAATATAAGGTAACTGGAGGTTGTTTTGGCTAAAAAATCTTTAATTGCAAAAGCACAACGAGAGCCAAAATTTAAAGTAAGAAGCTATAATAGATGTCCGCTTTGTGGGCGGCCTCGAGGTTTTTTGCGGAAATTTGGTGTTTGCAGGATATGTTTTCGTGGGCTGGCATCTCATGGGGAAATTACTGGTGTTGTAAAATCAAGTTGGTAATAACACAGTTGTTTTTGATTTTTTTAGTAAAATTTCTTGAAGAAGATAAGGAGTGTTCGCCATGTCAATGAGCGATCCATTAGCAGATATGCTGACCAGGATAAGAAACGCAGTGATGGTAAAATTTGACAGTGTACAGATGCCTGTATCAAATGTTAAGTTGAGTGTCACTAAAGTATTGAAGGATGAAGGTTTTGTCACCGATTATCATGTTTCTCAAGATGGTGTGCAAGGAGTTCTGACCATTGATTTGAAATATGGTGTAAATAAAGAATCTGTTATTGTAGGAATTAAACGGATCAGTAAGCCTGGTTTGAGAAAATATGCTAAGGCTGATAACATCTCCAAGGTTTTAGATGGCCTAGGAATTTCCATTATTTCTACTTCAATTGGTATTATTACCGACAAAGCGGCTCGTGCTCATAATACTGGCGGAGAGATACTTTGTGAGGTCTGGTAACAGATTTCACAAATAACGGAGGAAGATATGTCTCGTATAGGAAAACAACCGATTCTCATTCCTGCTGGTGTAACAGTCAGTATCGATGGGCAACGAATTGTGGTAAAGGGTGGCAAGGGATCGCTTGAGCGAATTGTACATCCAGAAATAAAAATTGTTCAGCAAGAAAATGAGTTGTTGATTGATACTCATGAACAAACGAATGCTTCGAGTGCTTTTCGTGGTTTATTTCGCAGTTTGATTCATAACATGGTGGTTGGGGTTGATCAAGGATTTACCAAAGTAATGCTCGTTGAAGGTGTCGGATATAAGGCTAATGTTACCGGTAACATATTAACATTGAATGTTGGTTATTCTAATCCTGTTGATTTTGTGCTTCCCGCAGGCATAGGCGCCACCATTGAAAATAATACTAAAATCAATTTGGATTCAATTGATAAAGAATTACTTGGTCTTACCGCATCAAAAATTCGCAGTGTCAGAAAACCAGAACCCTATAAAGGCAAAGGTATTCGTTATGCTGATGAATATATAGTCAGAAAAGTTGGAAAGTCTGCTGGTAAAAAATAAACTGCCGTAATTTTTTGTTGCGGTTCATTTCTTAATGGTAAATAAATATGGCGAATACAAATGCCAAAGCCACCGCGAGGGCCAAGCGAATCAGTCGGATTCGGAAAAAGATCACTGGTACCAGTGATAGACCACGATTGTGTGTTTTTAAAAGTAGCAAGCATATTTATGCGCAAATTATAGACGACAGTGTAGGTAAAACCCTCGCTTGTATGTCCACTAAGGATAAACTCTTTGATAGGGTTGATAGTGAAGGGAAATCCCGTGCAGCTGAAAAAGTAGGTGAGTTACTTGCAGAACGGGCGAAAGCCGCAGGTATTGATAAAGTCGTTTTTGATCGTGGTGGTTTTATTTATCATGGTCGAATAAAGGCTGTTTCCGATGGGGCTCGTAAAGGCGGGCTTCAATTTTAATGAAATCGTACTTTTAGGGGGTGTCCCTTGTCAGATTTTAAGCGTTCCAAGAGTGAAACTCCTGATGAACTCATCGAAAAGATAGTTTTTATTAACAGGGTTGCTAAGGTTGTTAAAGGTGGTCGTCGTTTTAGTTTTAGTGCCATTGTTGTTGTTGGTAATGGTAAAGGGAAGATTGGCTATGGTTTGGGAAAGGCTAATCAGGTTCCTGACGCTATTCGTAAAGGTGTTGAGCAAGCAAAAAAAGATATGGTATCAATCTCTTTGACGGAATTTTCAATACCGCATACTGTTTTGGGCCAATATGGTGCTGGAAGTGTTTTGTTGAAACCGGCATCTGAAGGTACCGGTGTGATTGCCGGTGGTCCTGTCCGTGCAGTTTTAGAAGCAGTTGGAGTGACAAATATTCTTACCAAATGTTTAGGATCGAATAATCCTCATAATATGGTCAAGGCAACCTTGAGTGGCTTAAGATCTCTTCGTTCTGCCCACAGTATTGCTCAGCTTCGTGGTAAATCAGTAGATGAAATAAGTGCATAATCAGAGCACATTTTCTTCTTAGATGATTGAGTCTATAAAGAGATGTGCTTTTTTATATTATTTGAACTCATAAAGGTAGTCAAATGACCGAGACAATTACATACACTTTGGTCAAGAGTGGTATTGGAAGTACAAAAAAAATCAGGGCGACTTTGACAGGATTGGGACTGACCAAGATGCAAAAAACCACCTCCCGTAAAAAAACTCCAGAACTTAGGGGAATGTTGAATAAAGTTGCGCATCTGATTCGCATTGAGGAGAATTAACATGATTACATTGTCAAACCTGTCACCTAATGTCGGTTCAAATAGAAAGAGAAAACGAGTTGGTCGAGGCCCTGGTTCTGGACGGGGTAAAACTGCAACTCGGGGTCATAAAGGTGCAAATTCTCGTTCTGGTTCCATTGTGCGACCCGGATTTGAGGGCGGTCAGATGCCTCTGCAACGACGATTGCCGAAACGCGGGTTTCATAATCAATTCAAAACTGAATATGCTATAGTTTCTCTTGGTCAATTAAATGGCTTTGATTCCGGTGCTGATATTAGTACCGATTACCTTATTAGTGTCGGATTAGTAAAAAAAGACCAAATGGTCAAAGTGTTGGCAAATGGTGAGATAACAAAAGCGATCACGGTAACTGTTGACAAGATTAGCACCATGGCTAGGAATAAAATTGAGGCCGCTGGTGGAAAAGTTGTTGATAGTGAATAGTCATTTTATGTGATAATATTTCTATTGATTCAAGCAAATTATCAAGCAATATAAAGACGACAGTCTTTGATAAGACTGAGTTCAGGAACCATTAATGAGCGGATTGCAAAGTGCAGCAAACATTCCTGAGTTACGGAGGAGGCTTTTTTTTACTCTTGCCATGCTCGCAGTCTATCGAATGGGGGTGCAGATACCTACACCAGGGATCAATGGTGAGGCCGTAGCCGCTTTTTTTAAGCAAAATGCTGGCTCCTTGTTTGGTATGTTTAATATGTTCTCTGGTGGTGCATTGGAAAATTTTTCTATATTTGCCCTAGGGATAATGCCTTATATCAGTGCTTCCATAATCATTCAGCTTCTTACTGTTGTAGTTCCCCAACTTGAGGCTTTATCAAAAGAAGGGGAGTCTGGGCGAAGAACAATTACCCAGTATACCCGTTACGGGACGGTTTGTTTAAGTATTATTCAGGGCCTCTTTATTAGTGCCGGTCTTGAAGGGATGACTGGACCCGGAGGAGAAGTTATTGTACTTGATCCTGGTTTGCAATTTAAGCTGATGACCATGCTCACATTGACATCTGGAACAGCCTTTATAATGTGGCTTGGCGAGCAGATGACGGAGAGAGGGATTGGCAATGGGATGTCGCTTATTATTTTTGCAGGTATTGTTGCCAGTGGCCCTGCCGCTGTAGGTAACTTTATTCAACTTGTTAAAGCTGGTGAAATTGCACTCTTTTTCATTCCATTTATTTTAGCCTTTATGGTGGTTGTGGTTGCTTTTATCGTTTTTTTTGAAACTGCTCAGCGCCGTATTCCCATTCAGTATGCGAAGCGAGTTGTTGGAAGAAAAGTCTATGGAGGTCAGAGTTCTCATCTTCCCCTTAAGATTAATATTGCCGGTGTTATTCCCCCGATCTTTGCTTCCTCAATCATGATGTTTCCTGCTACGATTGGCAGTTTTATTCAGATTGACTGGGTGCAGCAGGTGTCCGCTGCAATGTCCCCGGGCACTTTGTATTATTATATTCTTTTTGTAGGGATGATTGTTTTTTTCTGTTTTTTTTATACAGCAGTTACTTTCAAACCTGATGATGTTGCTGAAAATTTGAAAAAAAATGGTGGATTTATTCCTGGCATTCGTCCTGGAAAAAAAACGGCAGAATTTATTGATAAATCATTGACTCGTATTACTGTGGTAGGTTCTCTATATTTGAGTGTTGTTTGTGTCTTACCCACCCTTTTGATGACTAAATTCAATCTTCCCTTCTATTTCGGTGGAACGGCTCTTCTCATTGTTGTGGGAGTTGCCATCGATACTATGTCGCAAATTGAATCTCATCTTGTTATGCGTAATTATGAAGGATTTATGAAGGCTGGAAGAATTCGTGGTCGTAAATAAGAGGAGTCTATGTCGGAGTTGATCATCATGGGGTGAAGACTGTCTTTATAAAGACTCCTGCTGAAATTGCTTATATGTATGAAGCTAATCAGATTGTTGCCGAAGTCCTTTTGTCGTTGGAGAGGATTGTTGATTCTGGAGTAAGCACTTTTGACTTAGATCAATTAGCTGAAGAGTTGTGTAATAAACATAAAGCTAAGCCTGCATTCAAAGGGTATAGAGATTTTCCTGCTTGTTTATGTGTTTCTATAAATGAAGAAGTTGTGCATGGAATTCCTTCTCGAAAAAGGAAATTAAACAAGGGTGATATTGTTTCACTGGATTTTGGCGTTTTTTTTAAAGGTTTTTTTGGAGATTCAGCGGTCACATTGCCTGTAGGTGTTATTGACGCGGATAAGGAAAAGTTGCTAAAGGTGACTGAGAGGTCGTTAGAATTGGCAATTGAACAGGTTCAGGTTGGAAATCGGATTTCTGATATTTCTAATGTGGTTCAGAAATCTGTCGAGCATAATGGTTTTGCTGTGGTTCGTCAGTTTGTGGGGCATGGAATAGGAAAATCCTTACATGAAGGCCCTGAAATACCAAATTTTGTCCAGCGAGGCAGTTCCCCGCGTATTGTGGAAGGAATGGTACTCGCCATTGAACCTATGGTAAATGCGGGAAAGCATGATGTGAGAGTTCTCAAAGATGGATGGACAGTTGTTACCGTCGATAAAAAAAATTCCGCTCATTTTGAACATTCTGTTGCAGCTACTGCCAATGGTCCTGTTATTTTAAGTTTACGGCAGGACTTTGCTGTCAAGGGAAAATAAATCTTCTCTTTTTTGCAGATCTATATTATATTAAAACCTTTTACGATTTCGAATTTATTGAAATTCAGGGTGTGGTATGGCAAAAGAAGAAGCTATTGAGGTCGAAGGTACCATTGTTGAACCTCTCCCAAATGCAATGTTTCGAGTTGAGTTAGATAATGGTCATAAGGTATTGGCACATATATCAGGCAAGATGAGGATGCACTTTATCAAAATACTACCTGGTGATCGGGTAACCATAGAGCTTTCCCCTTATGACCTCTCTCGTGGGAGAGTGACATTTAGGGCTAAGGGTGGTGCTAAAAAGACTAAATAGAGAGAATTTAACTTATGAAAGTGCGGGCATCGGTAAAAAAAATGTGTGGTGATTGTAAGATATTTAAACGAAATGGTGTTGTGAGGGTATCTTGTAAGCTGAAAAAGCATAAACAGCGGCAAGGGTGATTTACTGGAGTTTTTTTCGTTTATCTTAAATAGACTTTTTGAGGAGATACAATTTTGGCACGCTTATCAGGAGTTGACCTTCCGAAAAATAAACATATGGATCGTGCTTTGACCTATATCCATGGTATTGGGCTGACATCGGCTAGACAGATTCTTGCAAAAGCTGATTTGCCTTTTACCATGAATAGTGATGATTTGAGTGGAGATGATGTAAGTCGTATTCGCAAAATTATTGAGGATGAATATACGGTGGAAGGTGATCGTCGACGGGAGGTCTCTATGGATATTAAGAGACTTATGGATCTTGGATGTTATCGTGGTAAACGACATCGGATGGGTCTTCCTTGCCGTGGGCAGAAGACGAAGACGAATGCGCGAACCCGTAAAGGCCCTCGTCGTGGAGCAGCAGCTCGCCGTAAATAATTAATTGAAAAGGTAAAACTATGGCCGGTGCGAAACGTGCGAGTGCACGCAATAAAAAAAAGGTAAAGAAGAATATTCCCGAAGGTATTGTATTTATTTATTCAACATTTAACAATACTATTGTGACCATATCAGACACCCAGGGAAATGTTATATCATGGTGTAGTGCAGGAATTTTAGGTTTTAAGGGGTCACGAAAAAGTACTCCTTTTGCTGCACAGAACGCCATTGCTGAAGCAAGTCAGAAAGCGGTTGATCATGGGATGCGAAAGGTCGAAGTTAAAGTAAAAGGGCCTGGGCCTGGAAGAGAGGCTGCTTTACGGGCTTTAGCTACTACTGGCTTTGAGGTGACTCGAATTTGTGATGTTACACCTGTGCCTCATAATGGTTGTAAGCCTCCCAAGCGCCGTCGTGTATAAAGTTCAGGACACCGTATATTTAATTGTTAATCTAAGCGAGCAGAAGATGGAGGATTTTAAGTGGCAAGAGATATAGGTGCAGCATGTCGCCGTTGCAGGCGTGAGAACCTGAAATTATATTTGAAAGGTGACAGGTGTTATTCTGATAAATGCTCCTTTGAACGGAGGGCTTTTGGGCCTGGGCAACATGGTCAGGCTCGATTTAAGAAAGTTTCTGATTATGCCTTGCAATTACGAGAAAAACAGAAAGTAAAAAACATGTATGGTGTTCTTGAAAGTCAGTTCCGAATTTGCTTTCATAAAGCCGATCGACAAAAAGGGGTGACTGGTGAAAATTTGCTGGTCAATCTTGAACGAAGGCTTGATAACGCAATTTTTCGCATAGGTCTCGCTTCATCAAGGAATCAGGCTCGTCAATTTGTTTTACATAGCCATATTTTGGTGAATGGGAAAAAAGTTAATATCCCTTCGTTTCTTGTTGTCGCTGGAGATGAAATAACTGTCAAGGAAAAAAGTCGTAAGAATGCCTTTATTCTTGAAAATTTAGAGGCTGTTGCTCGTCGTGGTGTTCCCAGTTGGTTAGAGCTTGATAAGGATAATTTTAAGGCGACTATTAAAGCCCTTCCTAATCGTGAAGAGTTGACTATGCCTATTCAGGAACATCTTATTGTTGAACTCTATTCCAAATAATTTTTTTATTTTTTTGAGGGAAAATATATTTCTTTTCTCTTACAAGATAAGATTGAACGAGTGTTCTCATGAGTGGCGATTTTTATAGTTGAAAAGTATATATAGATCCCCTTGTGTCAGAATTTCTTATATAAGAAGATATTACGCAGAGAAGGAATCATATGACCCAAACTGCTGAAGAAAATATTCCATTTTACCGTAACTGGCGGCAATTGATTCAACCTGAAAAGTTAGAGGTTGATAAAGATAGGCATTCAGATACTTTTGGTAAATTTATTTGTCAGCCCCTTGAGAGAGGTTTTGCTGCGACCATTGGTAATTCGTTACGTCGAATTATGCTATCTTCGATTCAAGGCGCGGCAATTACAGCTGTTAAGATTGATGGTGCTCTTCATGAATTTACAGCCATGAAGGATGTTGTTGAGGATGTGAGTGAAATCATTTTGAATCTTAAGCAGGTTCGTTTAAAGCTTAACAAGTCTGAAACGCAGACAGTAGTTATTGATAAAACAGGACCAGGGCCGGTAACAGCCGCTGATATTAAAGGTTCTTCTTTTGTTGAGGTCATGAATAGTGAACAACTGATCTGTACTTTAACCGGGAAGTCTCGATTTTATACTGAGTTGACCGTTGAATGGGGAAAGGGGTATCAGCCGGCAGAACGCCAGAACAAAGAGAATCTTGTTATTGGTCAAATTCCCATTGATGCTATTTTTACTCCGGTCAAGCAGATACAATATACTGTATCTCAGGTCCGTGTTGGGCAGCAGACTGATTTTGATAAATTAACCCTTGAAATTGAGACGGATGGGAGTGTAAAACCTGAAAATGCTTTGGCCTATGCGGCTAAAATTTTGAAGGAGCAGATGACTATTTTTATTAATTTTGATGAAAGTTCTGCCGAGCCCGAACCAGTTAGCACAAATAGCCCTGATCCTTTTGAAAATGAATTTTTGAATCAACCAGTAGAAGATTTGGAGCTTTCTGTCCGTTCTGCCAATTGTTTGAAGAATGCTGATATAAATTTTATCGGTGAACTTTGTCAAAAAACGGATCAAGAGATGTTAAAGACAAAGAATTTTGGTCGTAAATCTCTCAATGAAATTAAGGCCTTGCTTGCTGAAAGGGATTTGACTCTTGGTCTGAAATTTGAGAATTGGGTTGCTCCTGAAGTTATTAAAAAGTCTGAAGAGATCGAATAATTTTTTTGTTCGTTATAAAAGAACGAATGTATATCTATTCCATCAACGGAATAAGTTGAGGATCAATCAATGAGACATAGAAATTCTGGTAGAAAACTTGGAAGAACATCTTCTCATCGAGAGGCGATGTTTAGAAATATGGTTACTTCTCTTTTTGAGCATGAGCGGATAGTAACGACCACACCTAAGGCTAAAGAGGCGCGTCGAATAGCAGATAAGATGATTACTCTTGCAAAAAGGGGCGACCTTCATGCTAAGCGGCAGGCATTGAGCTATATTCGCAGTCGAGATGTTGTTGCAAAGTTATTTGATGTTATACATCTCCAATTTACTGATCGTAATGGTGGTTACACACGAATTATTCAAACTGGTGTTCGTCAGGGAGATGCTGCACCCATGGCAATTCTTGAGCTTGTTGGATACGAGGAGGCTCTTACTGTTCCTGTTGAGAGTTGATTGCTGTTTAGGGACTATAGGGATATGTATCTTGTGATTGTCCCCTTATAAACAAGTATAAAAGAGAGCTGATATGAATGAGCTGACATGATTTTTCATGTCAGCTTTTTTTTTGGTATATTTTTGATAATTATTCGGGCGTTGGTAAAATCTATGAATCCTAATAAAGTATTCCCAGAAGGGATGGTTCCATTGGGAAAAGACCCCTTCTACTTTTCGTGTCATACCAGTGTTGACTGTTTTATGTTTTGTTGTAAAAAGTTGATATGTTTCTCTATCCTTATGACATTGTTCGCTTGAAAAAAAAATTACAGTGTGACTCTGAATCTTTTATGCGTCAATTTACACGGTTAGCACAAGGTGTTCATCCTTATTTTCCAGCGGTGATGTTGAAACTTAATGATGATAAAGAAAATGCGTGCCCATTTCTGGCTCAGGATGGCTGTTCGGTTTATACAGACCGCCCAACGGCGTGTCGTACTTATCCTCTTGAGCGCGCGGTTGATCGAAACATGGTCAGTGGTCGAAGGAGGGACTATTATTTTTTAGCCCGTCATACATATTGTCTTGGACATAATGAGCAAAAAAAAATAACTGTTAGTCAATGGATTCGTGAACAGCAGATCCATGATTATAACACTATGAATGACGCTTGGACAGAAATCGATTCTCTTTTTGCAAATAACCCATGGAAGGGGGAGGGGAGTGGGGGCCCGAAACAGCAAATGGCTTTTATGGCCTGTTATGATATTGATGGTTTTAGAAAGTTCGTGAATCGTGAACGAATTCTTGATCAGTTTCGTTTCAGTAGAGCTCACAAAGAAAGCCTGCAAAAAAATGACGACATGTTTTTACAATTTGCCTTTGATTGGTTAAAATTGTTTTTGACTGGCAAATCATCGTTAGTATTGCGATAAGCGACTCAAGTGAGCGTCTGGATTTAAATGACGATATTATTTGTTGAGATTCTGATTTTCTTGCAAAATAAAATATCTCATGGTAAAAAGTGTATTTTATTATTAATCCTTTCCTCGGTGGTCGGGGTAGGGTAAAAGGAAGGTAAAATACACACATCCTCTGCTTTTACTGGTGTTGCCATGAGCTTCTTTCAGGTGTAATGGTGATAAATTGGGGATGGAGGTTTAACCAGAAAATGGAGAAAAAATGTCATTTGCCACAGTAAAAGAAATGCTTCAGGCTGGCCTGCATTTTGGCCATCAGACCCGTCGTTGGAATCCTAAAATGAAGCCTTATATTTATGGGCCTCGAAACGGGATTTATATTATTAATCTTGATAAGACGAAACGCATGTTTGATACAGCATGTGATTTTCTGAGCAAAGAGATGTCGAAAGGTGGTTCGGTGTTGTTTGTTGGCACCAAGAGGCAAGCTCAAGCGATTGTACAGGAAGAGGCTAAACGATGTAATATGTATTATGTTGATCATCGTTGGCTTGGCGGGATGTTGACTAATTTTCAAACGGTAAAAAATAGCGTGGATCGTTTGAAGTTGATTGAGTCCATGCAGGAAGATGGTTCTATCCATCGTTTTCCCAAGAAAGAGATTGGCCTGATGGAAAAGGAGAGAATTAAGCTGGAGAGAAATGTTGGTGGCATCAAAAACATGAAGAAATTGCCATCTGTCCTTTTTATTGTTGATCCTAAAAAAGAGTCCATTGCTGTCAGTGAGGCCCAGAAGTTAAATATTCCCGTGGTGGCCCTTGCTGATACCAACTGTGATCCTGACGGCATTGATTTTATGATTCCAGGTAATGATGACTCGTTGCGTTCTCTTCGCTTGGTTGTTTCCTGTGTTGCTGAGGCCGTTCTTGCTGGTCAGGCACGACTTGATGGTGATGCTGCCTCCGATGAAGCTTTGGCGGCGGCCATGGTTGATACAGGTCTCGGTATGGGGCAGGAAGACAGCATTGAAGTTGCGCAGTAAGAGATTGTAAAAACAAAAATCAAGATACAGACCTCGTCAATCATGGATAAGCAATAGCCTTGGAACCCTCTGTTTCAT
>DYDK01000038.1:306-11079 GCA_020717935.1 Desulfocapsa sp. | reverse complement strand
TAACCCAAATCTGGTCGCAATTCAGGTACATTGGTAATTTCCGAGTCCCTAAGATGATGAAAGGCTCATACGAGTTTAGATAATTATCAAAATTTATAAAAATACCAACTCAGTAGCAAGTTGCAAGGGGAAAGTAGGAAACAACCCGTGAAATCACCTTTGATTTGACAGAAGCAGTGGCTTTCATTATATGAAAGAAAGAGGTTCTTCATTTCCATTATAAATGTGAGCTCATTCATAAAAACGAGATCAATAATGCCTAAAGTAATTGCCATGGCTGGCAAGGGTGGGACTGGAAAAACGACCACTTCCGCCCTGCTGACCCGCTATCTTCTGCAGAAGAAGATGACCCCGTTGCTGTTAGTTGATGCGGATGCCAACGCCAACCTCAACGAACTTCTTGGCGTCAAAGTGGGCCTAACCCTGGGAAAAATCAGGAAAGAGTTAAAGGGGGAGCTTCCCCCCAACATGAGCCGCGATCAGTTCATGGAACTCAAGATTCATCAGGCCCTGATTGAAGAACATGGATTTGACCTTCTGGTCATGGGCCAGCCGGACGGCCCGGGTTGCTACTGTGCCGCCAATCAGTATCTGGCCATGACCATGGACAAACTGGCCGCCAACTACCGTTATATCATTGTTGACAATGAGGCCGGCATGGAGCACTTAAGCCGGATGAACCTGCGGACCATCGATTACCTCTTTATCACCTCCGATCCCTCCGCTCGCGGAATTCTGACCGCCAAACGCATTTCCGACATCACCGGCCCCTTAGGTTTGACCGTCAAGCATCAATGCCTGCTGGTGAATCGTGCCCCCCAACCGGTACCAGCCCTGCTTCAGGGAAAAATCAACGAAGCTGTCGCCGAGACCGGCATGGCCTTGGGCGGCATCATCCCCACGAGTGACGAACTGATTCATCAAGAACTCAGCGGAGCATCTTGTCTCAAACTGGGCGATGAGACCGAGATTATTCGCACCGTAACTGCCATTTTTGACTCCATCTTTGCCCCCGATACCCTCTAATTCGCCATGACCACCACCAGGCCCGCCCCATCCCGCACTGCCATGATCGAGATCATCAAGGTCAGCAAGGAGTATCCACCCCACATGACAGCCTTGAGCGATATCTCGGTCTCTGTCGCCAGCGGGGAGATGTTTTTTGTCATTGGCAAGAGCGGGGCAGGCAAGACGACCCTGCTCAAACTCCTCTGCAATATGGAACGGCCCAGCAACGGTCTCATTGAAGTGGCCGGCATGAACATCAACCAGATCACCGGCAATAAACTGGCAAAACTCCGGCAACGGGTAGGCATGGCCTATCAGGATTTTCGCCTGCTCGCTGACCGCACTGTGGCCGAAAACATTGCCATCTCCATGGAAGTTTCTTACAAAAAACCGCAAATTATCAGCGAACGAGTCAAAAGCCTGCTCGCTCAACTCCAGCTTGAAGATAAGCACGACGACCTCACCGGCAATCTTTCCCGCGGGGAACAACAAAGAGTGGCCTTGGCCCGAGCTGTTGCCAACTCCCCAACTTTGATTTTGGTGGATGAACCCACCGGCAATCTCGATGCCATCAGCACCGCCCAAGTCATGGATCTTCTCAGTAAATGCACCCTGTCCGGGGCCACCGTAGTTATCGTGACCCATGATGATGCCATCTACCGTCACACTCACCATCGGGTAATGAAACTCGATCAAGGCAGGATCGCCGCCCTCAGCCAGGGGAATCATATATGAATTTCTGGTTCTCTGTTCTCCGGCAGACCGGCCGCAACCTGCGGCAAACCTGGCCAACCCAGTTCATGACCTGCCTGACAGTCAGCCTGTCCGTCCTTATTTTCTCTTTTTTTTATCTGGTCTATCTCAATATGCTGACCGCTGGCGATAAAGTCAGCGATGACTTGCGACTGGTTGTTTTTTTAGAAGATGAGCCAGGTCCCGAGATGCAAGAGCAGCTGCGCAACAAGATTACTCAATTTGATCCGGTCCAGGAAATAAAATTTATCTCCAAAAAAGAGGCCTACGATCGTTTTGCCGAACAGCTGGGCGACAACCGTGAGGTTCTCACCGATATGCCCACCGATTTCCTCCCCCCCTCCATTGAGGTCATTCCCTTCAAAAATTTTCGAAGCCTCAAGCAAATCAAGCTCTTTGCCGACTATCTGGCCACTATCCCCGGTAGCCAGAAGGTGCAGTATGGTCAAAAATGGGTGGAGCGCTTTTATTCTTTTACCCAACTCCTCTCCATTATCGTCCTGCTCAGCGGATTATTACTTTTTCTCACAGCCTCGTTCATGGTTGCCTCCACGATCCGCCTGACCATCTTTGGTCGTCAGGAAGAGCTGGAGCTCCTCAAACTTGTCGGAGCCACCAATAACTACATCCGTACTCCCTTTCTCCTCGAGGGACTGATGCAGGGATTTTTGGGGTCATTTCTGGGACTCACTGCTCTCTACACCCTTTTCCAATGGTTCATCCGCCACTTCTCCGGCGCCGGCTTTCTCGACATCATCCCGTTCTCGTTCTTTTCGCCAGGAATCATTGCCACCATTCTCCTTGCCTCTATTGCCCTGTGTACCATTGGCAGTTACACCTCCATGCAAAAGTTTCTGCGCGTCTAACCCCTGATGTATCGCTTCCCTTCTTTCATTTTTCCCATCAGCCTGTGGACGAGCCTTTTTCTTCTGAGCCTGGGAATTTTTCTGGGAGCTCCTCCAGTGCAGGGAGAACAAAAAAAAACAGCCAACTGGAAAGCCGAAAAACAAGTCCTTGAAGGCCAGATTGAAAGCCATACCATCACCATTGATCAACTGCAAGAGGGACTCAGGGTCAAACAGGAACAAGCACTGGAGACCAAAACCATTGAGCGAAATGTATTGATGGAGCTTGAAGCCATTGACCTCCGGCTCCTTGCAATGCTGGCCAAACTCCACGACCTGGAGGCCACTATGGCCGCCCAGCAGAAACAGATCACCAGTACCGAAGCCGAGATACGAGCCATTGAAGAAAAAAAACAAACGACCCAGGCTCATCTCCAAAAAAGAATCATCGCCTATTACAAGACCGGCAAGATTGGGATGATCAATGTCACTTTTTCCGCCGACACCTTACCCAACTTGCTCAGTATTCAAGATGCGTTCGAATCACTCATCCATTATGACCAAGATGTCCTGCGCCACTACCGAAAGACATTGGAAGAGCTAGGGCAAAGCCGCAAGGCCTTGATCTTAGAAAAAAATCTCTTTGACAGCTTTATCACCCAAGCCAATCAGGAAAAAGCCGCCATCGAAAAAACCAAACAAGAAAAGAATGAACTGCTGGCCCAGATCAGAACTCAGACCCAGCTCCACCAACAGGCAGCCCAAGAAATTGCACAGGCAACCCAAGACCTTTCGACCCAGCTTACCAGTATGAAGAAGAAAGTGGAAATCCTCAGTCAGGAGTTTCTTATGAATAAAGGCAAGCTCCCCGCTCCGGTATCAGGCAAAGTCCTCTCTCTGTACGGACAAGCCCGAATCAATAAAATGGGTATGGCCGGTAACTCCACCGGCATCAGCATCGAGGCCGTAAGTGGCACCCCGGTCAAAGCCATCTATGCGGGAACAGTCTCGTTTTCCGGCTACCTGCGCGGATATGGCAATACCGTCATCATTGACCACGGATTTCAATATTATACGGTATCTTCCCGCATGGAAACCCTCCTGAAGGAAGAGGGAGATAGCGTGATCACCAAAGACGAGATCGGCATCATGGGTGAAACCGCCACCTTAGTGGAGGATGGTCTCTATTTTGAGCTCCGGCACGGAAAAGACACCGAGGATCCCCTGCTCTGGGTGGAAAAAAACGAACTGACCCTTCCCTGATACCCTGATCTTGATCCACACTTGACACAGGGGGCATGGTAAGCATCCTGTGTCATAGGAACTTTTATGAACCGTAGAATGTCGAATATAGAATATCGAATGTCGAAGTGAAAACTTCATCATTCTGCGGTTCCTTGTTCGATATTCGATATTTAATGATTTTAGATACTTAACAGGAAGCCGAAACCGCATTAAGAAATACCCCTGGTGTTAAGTGTGGATCAAGATCAGCCTGATACCAGGGGGGATGTGTGACAATTTTTATAACAAACACTCTTATTCTTTCAAAAAGCCTCTATTGAACTCGTAAAAAATAACATGCTCCAATCATCCCGCTCCTTGTTTCACTTCAAAATCCTGCCCCTGGTCTTCCTTTGCCTGTGCCTTCCTGCGCCACTTCATGCCGAAATTTCCCAGGCCGAGCGACAGTCCACCTACCAGCAGCTTGAGACCTTTGCTAATGTCCTGAGCATCCTTCAGGAAAATTATGTGGATGAAATCAATGCCAAAAGGGTAATGGAAGGGGCCATCAGCGGGATGCTCTTCTCCCTTGATCCCCACTCCTCCTATCTCAATCCTGAGGATTTCAAGGACTTACAGGAAAATACCGAAGGTAGTTTTAGCGGTATTGGCATCGAAGTGACCGTAGAAGACAGCATTCTCATTGTCGTTTCTGCTATTGAAGCCACTCCTGCAGATCAGGCCGGACTGAAAGCCAAAGACAAGATCATCAAAATCGATGGCGAATCCACCCAGAATATGAACCCGATGGAGGCCATCAAAAAGTTACGGGGAGCCAAAGGGTCAAAGGTGATTCTTGCCATTCATCGTCAAGGCTGGGAAGGCCTGAAAGAGTTTACCCTGATCCGCGATACCATCCCCCTGCACAGCGTCAAAGGGACACTTATCCAACCTGGGTTGGCGTACATCCGCATCGCCAATTTCCAGAGCCAGACCACCAAGGATGTCAAGGCCATTTTGCAGAAAATGCAACACCAACAACCCATAACCGGACTGATCCTTGATCTTCGCGACAACCCGGGCGGACTGCTCGATCAGGCAGTCTCAGTTACAGACATCTTTCTCGATAGTGGACTGGTGGTTTCCACCAAAGGTCGGGTCGCCGAACAGAACATGTCGTTTCAGGCCCACAGCAATGAGGGGAAAAACCTGTTTCCCCTGGTTGTAATCGTTAATGAAGGCTCAGCCAGTGCCGCCGAGATTGTCACCGGTGCCATTCAAGATCATAAACGGGGTATCGTTGTCGGCGCCAAGACCTTTGGCAAAGGCTCGGTGCAGACCATCCTGCCCCTGCCGGAAGGAGCAGGCCTGCGCATGACCACCGCCCGTTACTACACCCCCAGCGGACGTTCCATTCAGGCTACGGGCATCACCCCCGATGAGATTGTCCCCTTTGTTGAGACAAAAGAAACAGCGAAAACAAATGGGACACACAGCTCCAACAGGGCCCTCAAGGAGGCCGATCTTCGCAATCACATTCCCAACCCCAATCAGAATCAAGAAAAAGGAACAGAAAAAACAACGACAGAAAAGAAAGAAGCCACACCAGTCCCGATCATTGATAACGCCACCGATGAGAATAAACAGACAGACCAGCCGCAAAAATCACCCGACAGCACCTCCCCGCCCCAGACCGAGAACAGTTCCGAACCCTCCATCATAGATCTGGAAAACGACAATCAGCTTCATGCGGCCCTCAACGCCTTAAAAAAGATGCAAGGGCTGTAAAGGGATCAAAAAATGAGCCTCTTGAAACATGCTGATTTTCGTTCAAAATCGGGTAATATCACCAACGAGCTGATGTAGGTAGTGTTGGTATCGAAACTGGGGTTGGGGCACTAAAACCGCCCCCCTTTACTTGAAATAGAAATGGAATCATTCCATTTCTATTTCAAATATTCATTTATTACTTAGACACTCATGCCATTTTCCCTTATTGATATAGGCGTATCACCAGCAGTCCTTTTTGTAAAATTATAGTTTTGATTTAGAAATGGAATTACGCGGAAAACACCGACTGTTACCGTTCAATGCGCTGGCTGAAGGTTATGTTTGCCATTTGTGTGGTTTGTTACAATTGAATCCAGCCCCACGAGACACTCAGCTGCGGCGTGGATCGGATCTTCCGGCCTAAAACTCCGGCAACGGCAGCAAGCGTGACGGATCATCGCTGGATGTTTTCGGAATTTCTCGCCTACTCAACACCGTGTCAATGATATGGCGACATCATCAATCAGTTTCTATCCTGATATTATTCATTCATTACGGCGCTGATCAGCGGCGGGAGAAGTACAAGCAATTCCAGCTTGACGAAGTCAGCACCGCAGCTCTCGGCGAAGCAGTCGCCGAGAGCAACCTGACAGAAGAATCTTACCCCAAGTCTAACAAAAAAAGAAAAAATGCACAGAAAATCCCCCCATTTTGAGAAAAAAGTTCAATAATTTCAACAAAAGTTCGCCAAAAATGCGTTTTGTAGTGCCATACAATTTCAGAAAAATATTGACTTTCCGGTAAGAGTGGGGTAGTCTCTTACCATGCATCCTGCATTCCCGGAAAAATGTAACGAGGAATTTTGAAGACATAATAAATACAACAGGTAAAGCAATTTGCCGGTGTAAATCCGGCTCGTTACATTAAATATATGCAACGAGTTGAAAACCCAGTGTTTTCGGTGGGTTAAGCTATTCTCGTTACAATAGTTCGGGAATTCAGGATGTATATTCGCAAAACAAAGACAAGGAGCACCTCCACCGGCGAGGCCTATTACTCTTACCGGCTTGTGACCTCAGCGCGCATCAACGGTAAGGTGCGGCAGAAGACCCTGCTGAATCTGGGCAGTTCATTTGCGTTGCCCGAGGAGTTGTGGCCCGAACTTGCCTGCCGCATTGATCAGCTCGTATCCAGGTAGCCAGAGATGTTTACACAGACAGCATCTGCCGCTGTGGAAACCCTTGCCCAGCGGTATTTTGCTCTGCTGGTCAAGAAACGCAAGGCAGAGGCTGAAGAGCCCCAGCCGGATGCGCCATTGGCCCAACAGCAGGGAGCCTCCTCCAATGTTGCGCCAGATTTCCAGGAGGTTGACATCAACTCCCTGGAGTTGAGTCATCCTCGAACCGTGGGTGTGGAGCATGTGGGGCTGCATGCCCTGAACACTCTGGATTTCAACGCTATTCTTGAAGATGCGGGGTTGAGCCGCATCCAGCGTGTAGCGGCCATCAGCAGTGTCATTGCCCACATGGCCCAGCCTGGCAGTGAGCAGGCAAGCTGGGACTGGCTGGAAAACAGCAGCGACCTGGGTGAGTTGCTCGATGTGGATTTCGAGGCCAAGTCGGTCATGCAGTTGCACCGGGCCTCCGATCTGTTGATCAAAAACAGGGAGCAGGTTGAAAACGCCTTGTTTTCGAGGGTTCAGACGCTTTTTTCCTTGCCAGCCACCGTCAACCTTGTACGATTTGACCAATACCTATTTTGAAGGCGGGATGGCAGACAATGCCCAGGCCGCCCATGGTCGTTCCAAGGAAAAACGCAGCGACTGTCCGTTGGTGACCCTGGGACTGGTTCTTGATTCCAGCGGGTTTGTCCGCCGTTCACGCATGTTTGCTGGCAATGTGGCCGAGGCCTCCACCCTGGAGACCATGCTCACCGGGCTGAACGCGCCCACAGGTGCCCTGGTGATCATGGATCGGGGTATTGTCACCGAGGCCAATATCGCCTGGCTGGTGGAAAACCAGTACAGGTATCTGGTGGTGAGCCGGGAGAGGACTCGTCAGTTTGATATGGAGTCGTCCACTCCGATCACCGGAGCAGCGGATCAGACGATTCATGTCCAGAAAATTCTCAGCGATGACGGCAGCGAGGCCCGTCTTTATTGCCATTCCGAGGATCGGCAGAAAAAAGAGGATGCCATGACCTCTCGATTCTGCCAGTCCTTTGAAACAGGGTTGAACAAACTGGCAGAGGGATTGGCCAAGCCTCGATGCCAAAAGAAAAAAGATCAGATCAACCAGCGCATTGGCCGACTAAAGGCCAAAAGTCGCGGCATCAGCCAGCATTACACCATTGAATTGACAACAAAAGAAGGCAGCGACCAGGTGACGGCCATCAACTGGGAACGCAAGCCGGTCGCTGGAACCATGCTGACGCACCCCGGAGTTTACTGCCTGCGCACCAATGAGCTTTCCTGGGACGAAGACACCCTGTGGCAGACCTACACCATGCTCACCGATCTTGAAGCCGTGTTCCGCAGCCTCAAGTCCGAACTGGGAATGCGGCCGGGCTATCACCACAAGGCGGAACGGGCTGAGGGGCACTTGTTTATCACGGTTCTCGCCTACCAGGCGGTGCAAGTCATCCGTCAGCGGCTTAAACTCAAGGGGATCAGCATGAGTTGGGCATCCCTGCGAAAAATACTGGCCAGACAGCAACGGATCACCGCCTGCTTCGCCCAGAAAGACGGACGGACACTGCATGTTCGCAAGACCACCATCGCACCGTCCAAATTGGCAGCAATCTATACAGCACTTGCCGTTTCTTTATCACCTGGCGGAGTCAAAAAAATGATCGTGGATTGATGATGACTTGCTCAAATTTTCAAATGTAGTGCCACTTGGTTTTTTTTGACCACATAACTGTTTGATTGTGTTTGGTTTTTTTATTGGGCTGTTAAAGTCGGGTTAATACTCCCAGCGAAGACGGACAAAGACAGAGCGACCGGGCATGGGGTAGCCTTTGACATAGGCATAGTCCTCATCGAACAGGTTCCGCAGTTCCCCGCAAACGGTGAAATCCCCCAGTTTCTCACTGTGCAGGAATCGATAGCTGAACATAAGATCAGTGACCACAAAGCTGTCCAGATCCACCACTGTGTATGTCTCCTCCCAGTCATCCACCTGTTGTGGCCCGGTATACGCCACATTAATACGGCCGGAAAATCCGGCACCGTCGGCAAAGGCCAGTCCGGAGGACAGGGTCACATCACTCATGTAGGTCAGGTCATCACCCGTGGCATCATCCTCATACTGTGTCAACCATGTCATATCGACAAAGGGGCGTACCTCCCAGGCCCACCCCAAGGGCCCACCGATATCATAGGAAAACGCCACCTCGACCCCGTTGATGGTGGCGTTGCCCAGATTGGTGTAGCTCGACACATTACCCGCCAGACCGGTACGGACGATCTTGTCCTCAAAATCGGTGGCAAACCAGGTCAATGAACCGGACAGTCCTGCCTGCTCATAGTCGGCGCCACCCTCCCAGGTCAGGCTTGTTTCCGGATCAAGATCGGGGTTGCCGACGGTTCGGTGACCATAGGCCTCAACATCTATCCCCAACTGATCAGCCGAAGGCATCACAAAGCCCTGTGCAATCTGCCCCCGCAGCTTGAAAGCGTCAGAAACCAGCCAGGACAGGCCCAGTTGCGGCGTAAGATGCGAGGTGTCCTCGTCATGTCCGGCAGGCTGCTTCACCTCCACAGCATACCAGTCTTGGCGAAGACTACCGGAGACAAAGAACCGGTCATCACATATCCCGACCTTACTCAGCAGAAAAAGGGCCGGGTTATCGTAGCCCGTTTGCTGTGGACTCCAACTATTTTCCACATCGTAATGCAGCCAGTCCAGCCCGGTGGTAAGATTGAGCATCCCGATAGCTCCGCTCACCTGCGCCTGAGCCCCCTGTTGATCGGTACTGTTTCGAGAATCTTCCCCATCATCCCAACCCGAGGCATTGGAATACAGGGGGTCCGCCCACATGCTTTTGTCCTGACCGAAAAAATAGCGGCCCATCCATTGCCATCGGCCCGAGCCATTCTGTCCGCTATAACGGCTGTCCACCGAATAGTTGCTCTTGTCATTATAGTTATCGGTATCATTGGCGCTCAGATAGCCGGGATCACCGGCATGATCGGCATCAAAATCTGTGACAATCACCCCGAAGCGGTTGTTGGGAGCAGGTTCATAGCCCACATTGGCGCTCACACCAAGCTGGGAATCGATTCCGGTGTTGGCAAAGGTAACGCCTCTGCCGGTTTTATACTCGTCCTGGGTAAAACGGGAGAGGGCACCGGCAAAATCCAGCCCCTGCCCCTTTGCGGTTCCATCGACATTCACCTCGACCTGACCGAAACTTCCGAAACCGGTCTCTATGGCGGCAACATTACTTTTCCCCTGCCGGGTAATGACATTGACCACCCCACCCATACCGCCGGAGCCGTACTGCACCGCTCCGGGCCCACGGATAATCTCGATACGCTCGACATTCTTGGTCATGAGTTTGGCCAGATTACCGGTTCCGGCCCGGCGGCCATCCAGCAGAACCAGCACATGGCCCTGGAGATCATTGCCGTGTGTTTCGGTACGAAAACCACGAATACCGATGGTGGTGAGCGCTCCGGGATATTTATGGATATGACCGATTCCCTTTTCGGCAATCAGATCACCCACCGTCGTCGCACCGCTACGCTCAATCTCCTCACGGTCAATCACCGTCAGGTTGGCGCTCACCGCGCTCTTCTTTTCCGGAACACGGCTGGCGGTAATGGTCAGATAGGTCTTGCCGTTGATGGTCTCGACGCCGGGCACGGCATCATCATCGGAGTTTAATGTTGACGCGCTTACCACGGTCGGCACGCCACTCGCTTCAAGACTCAATAATGTACACAGCGCCAGAAAGGAAACCAGCTTTTTCATTTTTTTCTTCCTGAAAAAGTTGCAGGTCCGGGAGATGATGGGTACCAAATAAAAAAATCCCCGGACCAATATAAGATTGATCCGGGGATTGCCTTTTTCTATCCACAGATGACACAGGTCTGCCCCTTGTCCACGGAGACATCCTTTTTGGTTTCAGACAGGTCTTCTGACTTCCGGATCGTCCTTCCTGTTGCGCC
>DYDK01000038.1:0-279 GCA_020717935.1 Desulfocapsa sp. | reverse complement strand
CAGTGGCTTGAATGCAACGGTCGTCCCCGGTCACAGCGGCGGGCCCGTCCCGGATTGTCACCGGGTTCCCTTTTAAGCTCTATTACGAGCATCTGAAATCTACTAACTCATTATCTAGTGCCTGAACGGAAACCCCCTCTCGTCGAGTTTTACGCAGGGGATTTGTGCATAGGCTCACATGCTTGTGGTGCTAATTTTATTTTTTACTGACAGCGCAACAGTACATGGTTGTTTTTGGTGTTTTTTACCGTTTTTTAAACGCACCTATCCTGTACTCCG
>DYDK01000037.1 GCA_020717935.1 Desulfocapsa sp. | reverse complement strand
TTCGCATGCCTCGATTTTGAACGAAAATCTTCATTTTGCAAGAGGCTCAACCTCTTCGATTTATTTTCTCTGCACAATAGATAATTCTCCAATTTTAGTGGACTTTTTATCTCTCAAAAAGCCCACTAAGCAAATAGCATTCATGAAATAGATACACTTTGAAAGGATAGAGCAACGATTGAGCAGGATCTAAATCCCGACATACTACACGAAGATCACAAAGGGTGCGCGGCTTGTGTCCCATTGTGAGGGAACCTGACTTGCTTGCTTGAAAAATGAAATAAGAAGCCACTGTTCTTCATCGCCAGTGCAGGAGCTGGAGTCTGAGTGCCTTTGTCATTGAAGCTTGTTTACAAAAAATTTCCAGTCTGCACGGCAGCGTTTTTGATGCGTTGCCGCTGATCCGCCAGATCTGCCATCTCCTGTTCCCAGTAGGCGCGGGTGCCAAAATTGGGGACCGCACGAGACTCCCCGTCTTCACTGACCTGATGGGCACACCATGCGATATAGTGGATATAGCGCATGGCCCGCAGGGGCTCAATAAGGGCCAGGCTGCGGCGGTCAAAGTCCATAAACGACTGGTAGCCTTCAAGGAAGAGATCAACTTCCAAGGGGCACTCGTGTGCGTGCCCGGGGAGCAGCATCCAGAAATCCTGAACCGGTGGCCCTAGAGCCATGTCATCAAAGTCAATAATGAAAAAGGACTGGCCCGGACGATGGATGAGGTTGGAGAAATGACAATCACCGTGGATACGGATCATACGGGTCTGCTCAAAGAGCGGGCTGATCTCCTCGATCAGGGCATCGGTCAGTTCCTTGAATGCGGGGCGCACGACGGGAGGGATATGATGGCCGGCCAGCAGACTGTCAACCTGCTGGCGAGTTGAGTGGGCCGGGGCGAGGGTGATTCGGTGAAGGGAGGAGCGGGTGGCGCCAACGGCGTGGACGCGGCCAATGAGACGACCCAGCTCCGACCATTGTTCTTCCGAGTATTCATCATAACTGCGACCGCCACACTTGGGAAAGCAGGCAAAGGGGAGTGTGCCGTCTCGTCCCAGGGTTTTGCCGTCAGTCATCTTCAGAGGGGCTATTACCGGAATCTCCAAGGCCTGGAGTTCCAGCAGAAAGGAGTGTTCATCGAGCAAGGCCTCATGTGACCAACGGCCCGGCCGATAAAACTTGATGATTAGACCCGTTCCATCTTCCTGTTCCAGCTCAAAAACACGGTTGATATAACTATTCAAAGGGCGACAGAGGTTGGTGCATCGTCGGCCTGTACTTTCTTCGGCACAGGCAATGACCCTCTCCGGGGTTAATCCATGAAAACATCGTTTGCCGGAAATGGTCGCCTGCGAGTTCATTTCCGCCCAAACCCTGTATCTTCCGGCAAATCTTTTCCTCTGGCCGCAGTCACGGCCAAACGATCACATCGCTCATTGAGGGGATGACCGGCATGTCCTTTGACCCATTGAAATCGCACGGTTTTTCCTGCCACTAATGCCAATAATTCACCCCAGAGATCGGGGTTGGCCGCTGGCGTTTTGTTCGATTTTATCCAGCCTTGCTGCTGCCAGCCTATGGCCCAGCCCTTGCTGATGCCGTTGACGACATACTTGGAGTCGGAATAGACAACAATAATCTGTTCCTCTGCAAGCTCGGCCTGCTGGAGCGCACGCAAACCCACGATACAGGCCATCAGTTCCATCCGGTTATTGGTAGTCAGACGATAACCGCCGACCAGCTCCTGTTCCTGACCGTTGATGATCACAATGCAGCCATAACCGCCAGGGCCAGGATTGTTGATGCATCCACCGTCGCTGTAAATACAGATTTCTCCCTCACCGCTGATTAGCTCGGAAGTTTCAGGCCTGGGCGCTGATTTGACTTCAGGTTTCCGATATTTCGGATTTTTCAACCAGGCCCTGGCCGCAGCCCGATCAAGAAAGCCCATAAATTTAGCTCCGGCAAAGCCCTTGATCTGTTTTTCCGCCTCAGGCCAGGTCTCATAAATCCCAGGTTGGACTCCAACGGCTACGGCATACACTTTTTTCTTACTCATGGACAGCTCCTGAAAATACAAAAACCGCCAACGCAAATACCTTCGACGGTTTTCTCACCTCATACTCCAATTCGCATTCAAACCGGCACCCTCGTCGGCTACACTGCATGACTCCTCGCAGGTGTCCCTTTCATGAATTGATCATGGCAATGACAAAGAATGAGAGAAGAACACAAACAAAAAACACTCCCACCTTGATATTGATTGAATGATCTTCTTCATGATGCACCACTTCATGATGATCGTGTCCGCTCATTTCTCTTCTCCTTTTTCTATTTTTTCAAATGAAAACAAATGGCTATCTGTTTTTTCTCAAAGAGTTGTCGCTCTGTTTCCCATGGTATTCACTGAACGCAAACGCTTATCCACGCATTCAAAAATGACATTTTTTACTATAGACGACGAGGTGTTCATACGCAAGGAATCATTGTCGCGGAAGTGCGCCTCTCACTTCCTTGTGCCCCTTTGTGTAAGGGCCTGTCCCCAAATAACATGAACGACTTGCATCTCATCTTTGGGCCATCTTTGGCTGCGACTCAATCACAAAATCCTCGACGAAGCCCTGCTATGCCTGCGGTTTCGGAGTCTCGCTGTGCTCGCTTAGGAGGCTATTCAAAATAACCTGAACACCTTGCATCTCGTCTTCGGGTCGTATTTGGCCGATTCTCAATCACAAAATCCTCGACATAACACAATTATGCCTGCGGTTTTGTTCAATCGTCCCGACCAAATCCAACCCAAATCCGAGCGCAATTTTGTCCAGTTTATTTTGAGTAGCCTCCTTACCTGTTCAATCGCCGCAACCACATCTAACCCAAATCTGAGCGCAATCCTGTCCATGTTATTTGTGGACAGGCCCTTACTCCCAGACTCCGGCGATTTTTTCGCCGCATTGCGGACAACAACCATGCGCCAGCCTGTTTTCCTGAACCGTGAACCGGAAACGGCTGATCAGACGAGCCTGACAGGATGGACACACGGTATTTTCCCCGCCTGAATCCGTCACATTTCCTTCATACACATGGTGAAGACCAGCAGCCAGCCCGATCTTGCGGGCCTTTTGCAGGGTAAGCACCGGCGTTGCCGGCCTGTCGGTCAGCTTGTAGGTGGGGAAGAAGGCGCTCACATGCCAGGGGATAGCAGGATCCAGGCTGACGATAAATTCAGCAAGCTGCGTTAATTCCTGTTCGCTGTCATTGAGTCCCGGAATGAGCAGTGTGGTAATTTCCACCCACACCCCCAGCTCCCGCATAAGCCGCACAGTGTCGAGCACTGGCTGCAATCTGGCCCCGCAAATGGTGCGATAAAAATCATCGTTAAAAGCTTTGATGTCAATATTAATGGCATCAAGCACGGGAGCAAGTTTCCGGGTGGTTTCCTCGGTTGCGTAGCCGTTGGAGACAAAGACATTTTTCAGGCCGTGACGATGGGCCAGCACACAGCAATCATAGGCAAACTCAAAAAAAATGGTCGGCTCGACGAAGGTATAACTGATAGACTGGCAACCGGCAGCAATGGCGCTTTCCACCACGAATTCAGGGCTTCGCAGAACTCCAGGGGGAGCATCAGCCGGGAAATTACCAGGCTGAGAAATGGAAAAATTCTGACAATGCCGACATCGAAAATTACAGCCCACCGTCGCAATGGAGTAGCTCGTACTTGCTGGTAGAAAATGGAACAGGGGCTTCTTTTCAATCGGGTCCACGAGCTCGGCCACCAGCCGCCCATAGACCAGACTATACAGACCCCCGTCCCTGTTCTCCCGAACCCCGCAGATTCCGCGGTGGCCGCTCTTGATCCGGCAACGATGGACACACAGCCCGCAAATGACCTCTCCATTATTCCCCTGGATAGAAAATTGCGCCTCATGCATCAGCAAGCCCCTCCCTGTTGTTTTTTCCCCTTCGTCATCTGTTGCCACCTGCCATCACGATACAAATAATGCGGAGTAAAGCGGCTCTTATAATTCATGGCCGCCACAGACTCAATATAATACCCAAGATAGAGATACGCTATCCCCTGCGCCTGACACATTTCAGCCAGATGAAGGATGTTCAATGTGCCAAGGCTGCGTTTACCCCAAGCTGGATCATAGTAAAAATAAACGGCATTCATCCAGTTGGCGCCGATATCAACAATGGCACAGGCAATCAGTTTTCCGGCCAACGAATACCTGATCTCCATACAGGAAACAATGGAAGTCAGAAAAAACCAGAATAATAACTTTCGGCCTGGTTGTTTTTGTGGGGGTAACGAGCCGACAAGAATTTCTGGCACAACTCCAGATTTTCGGGTCGAAGCTGTACCGGCCCATAGTCAATTTCTATGTCCTGATTTTTCCTAAGCACCCGTTGTTGATTGCGATTGAGCCGCAATTCCTCAACTTCCAGGCGGATGGGAATGCAGGCCGAGCACTCCGGACAGTGCATGGCATACAGACAATTGCCATTGCGACGATAGCCAGAGGCCAGAAACAGTTCCATGATCCGCTCGGGCATCGGGGCAAACAGTGCCTGATAAAAAACAGCGGTATGGGGCAGATGATACGGGCACTCCACCGCCATCTCGACAAAATAGTCATCACAACGGGATTGCAACTGGACAAATTCCCGCGCGCATTGCTGATCGTAGCTGTTCATGAGGCCATGATAGGTATGGGCCGCAGGGCCACAGCCCTACAACCGTTCCTCCCTGCCCTTCGTGTGTCGCGAGACGGCCAACTCTTCGGGAGTATTGATATTGAGCCAGGACTGGCGAAGATGATGAGGAACAAGGGGAGTTGCTATTTTGGATTGCCCAGCTATCTGGCCGATGCGCAACGAACCAGAGCTGAGAAGTTGTTCAAAGAGAGTGGCGCAACGAGAATCATAGTGAGCCAGTAGCGGCTCCACAAATCCACCTTCCTGAAGACGAGGCACGACGCCCCAAGATCCTGGCTGACGACAAGAAAGCAGCCAGTTTAGTGCCTCAGAACTGATGTGCGGCATGTCGCAAGCGAGCAGCAGCCAGGAGACCGAAGGTTGCCAGCGCATGGCCGCCAGAATGCCGGTCAGGGGGCCGCGAGCCTCGGGGACATCGGGAAGTCGGGGCAGAGCGGCCAATGACTCCGGCACCAGACCGGCACCGGAAAGGGCAATGCTATTACCAATCAGGGGTTGCAACAGGTCCACCGTCTGTTCCAGCCAGGAGATACTGTTTGTCTTTTCCTCTTGTGTCAGCAGATGTTTTGGCCGCCCCATCCGTGAACTTCGGCCACCAATCAGGATACAGGCCCACACCGGCGACTGATGCAAAAGCTCCCCTAACCATTGCAGGATAAATGTACACACCCTTTCCGTCCGCTCCTCACCGTGCAGAAAAACAGCGAGAACCGCCTCCGGCCCACACTCATCTGGCGGTTCAATTGCATCCTCCGCCAGAAGCCACAACGAGGGAAGTGGCATTTGTACACGACCTGTCACCAGCACCAGGTCATACTGGTTGGTCAGGCGGGCAAGCTGGAAGCCGATATTTTCCATGGGATTACTCCCCACACCATGCAGGCACGATCTTTGGAAGAATGATGGAGAGGAGACCGCGTCGTGAGCGAGGGTGAAAACATCCGCTCCCGCCTGAAAGAACCGGCTGTTGCCCATATGAGCCGCACCTTCCACCAGCTTGCCGTCATCCTGTCCAACCACGGCCACCCGTAACTGGTGGCGCAACAAGAGGGGAAGCAGCGCTGCTATGAGCGCCGTCTTTTCTGCCTCCGAATGTGCATCAATTTTTAATATCGGCAAAGGTGCTCCCTTGGTCGCCGGAACCGTCGTCGCGGAGTTATCCGCTTGCCGTCCGGAATGTGAGTGAGCGTTCTTCATGGTGTCTATGATTCACACTGCAGGGAGCAAGCAGAGGGCGGCAGGATCCCCGCATCTCGGCCCCTCTGTAAAAAGGCGGTAATAGCCGCCATGCCTCGTTTGCCAAGATTTCGTGAGAAATCATTAACGAACAGAGAGATATGATTCTGCACCACCTGGCGTTCCACCTCCTGAGCATGTTCTTTGATATACCCCAGACACAGTTCAGGATGGGCAAAGGCCCAGTCGATAGAATCCCGAATGGCATGATCAAGGGCTGCAATCCGCTCGCTGCCCAATGAGCGTTTTGCGGCAATGCAGCCCAAGGGAATGGGATGGCCGCTGCTCTCTTCCCACCACTGGCCAAGATCCTGGAGGCAGTGTAGTCCTCTTTGCTGATAAGTAAAGCGGCTTTCATGGATAATAACTCCGGCATCCACCTGCCCCTGGTGCACAGCATCCATGATGGTATCAAAACGCATCTCAACCAGGTGGGTACAGGCGGGCAAAAACAGCCGAAAAAGCAGGGCGGCGGTGGTCAGACGACCAGGAATCGCAACCCGCAAATGTTCGCCTTTGCCCATATTCAGCGGGCCTCTGGCCACCAGCAAAGGGCCACATCCCCGCCCCAAGGCACTGCCGGATGACAACACGCAGTATTCGTCAAGGACAAAGGCCAGGGCATGAAAGGAGAGCTTGGTGACAGCCAGCCGACGCTCCAGAGCCCAACCGTTGAGGGTCTCGACATCTTCGAGTTGCGGAGCGGCCAGCACCAGTGCTGGTGTATCAATTTTGCCGTGGGTAAGGGCGTAAAAGATAAAGGTGTCGTTGGGGCAAGGTGAATACCCAAGGGTAATGGCCTCGGCTGGAATAACTCGTGTCCTGGGTATGGGCATGATCATTTCTGCATCTCGCTCAGGAGGATTGCCACTGCTTCTGCCGCCCGCTGGCAGGCGGCGGCCATCTGCCAGCGCCGGGGATCACGGTCTTCCACCAGATTGGAAATCGCCCGCAACTCCAGCATTGGCAAGGAAAACTCCGCGCACACCCTGGCGACCGCCGCTCCTTCCATGTTTTCACAGAGAGCCTGAAATCTGGTAGCGAGCATGACTCCCCGCTTGTGAGTGGCGCTGGCGGCGGATACCGTTACAAAGGGTCCGCATCGAAGGGCGATTTCCCTATGGCCCAATATTTGTGCGGCTTGGCGAAGCAGGGATTGATCCAAGGGAAAAATGACCGGCCCGCCTAACTGCTGATCAAAGGCCTCGATATGATCTCCATAACAGAGGCCAAAATCGCCAAGACATTCCCGCTCAGCCAGGCATAGATCCAGAATTGCCGCATTGTTACTGGCAGCGGGCGATGCCGCAGAATCATCCTGAAGATAGGCCCCGGCCACGCCAAAGTTGATAACGGTATCAAACGACTGTTCGCATCTTTCTAAATAGCGGGTCAGTCGCAAGGTCGTCTCCACCGGCCCGACCCCGGCAATCAGGGTGCAACAGGGCAAAGCGATCTTTTCTCCCTGTTGACTTTTAACCCCAGCCAGCACTCCCAGCAAAGGGCTCATCTCAAATTCAGTTGCGGCAACGGCAAGGATCATGGTAGGTAGTTCACGATTTGAAAAACTGAAAATAAGCTGAGACGGTGTGCGAAAGACAGCCTTCCCTCCAGCTTTACCAAAAAAGAGAACCGACATGCAACAGGATTTCACACTGGCCGCCTACGATTACCATCTGCCGCCGGAAAATATTGCCCAGCATCCAACCGACAAGCGAGAGGAGTCGCGGCTCTTTGTCCTCAACCGCAGTACCAATACCCGAGAGCATCGCCGATTTACGGACATTATTGATCTGCTCCAGTCCGGCGACATGCTGGTTATCAACGACACCAAGGTCTTTCCGGCTCGTTTGATTGGCCGCAAGGACACCGGCGGCAAGGCCGAGGTTTTCCTCCTCTCCTATCCTCTTGAATCAGGAGAGAAAGGTGTCAGTACCGCACAAGCACTCATCAAAAGCTCCAAGCGGCCGCAGCCCGGATCATCGATTATCATCAACGATGCCCTTTCCTGCACGGTACTCGAAGACATGGGCGATGGGCAGGCCAGCCTTGCCCTGCACTATGAAAAGAACACGGCCATTGCCGAAATCCTCATGCGTTACGGCCAGATCCCGCTGCCACCCTATATTACACGAGAGCAGGGAAGCACTGATGTAGACCGGCAACGCTACCAGACCGTCTATGCCAACAACTATGGGGCCGTGGCCGCTCCCACTGCCGGCCTGCATTTCTCGGAAACCCTGCTGGAGCAGATCAGGGCAAAGGGCGTAGGCATTGCCACCATCACCCTGCATGTGGGCTACGGTACTTTTGCTCCGGTGCGCACTGAGGCCATCCTCGACCATAGCATCCATCAGGAGTTTATCCACATTTCAAAGGAGAATGCGGCTGCAATCAATCAGGTCAAGGAGCTGGGCGGTACGATATGGGCGGTGGGCACCACCACGGTTCGGGCCTTGGAATTTGCGGCCAAGAAAACAGGCCAGGTGCAGGCCATCACCGACTGGTGCGATCTCTATATCGTGCCCGGCTATCGTTTTCAGGTGGCCCACAATCTCATCACCAACTTTCACCTGCCTCAATCGTCTCTGCTCTTTCTGGTCTCCGCCCTGTGCGGTCGTGAAAAACTGCTCGACTGCTACTGTGAGGCCATTGCCCAGGGTTACCGTTTTTATTCCTACGGAGATGCGATGGTCATCATCAAATAACAAAAGGCGGTTACAGAAAACCTCTGCAACCGCCTTTTGTTATTTAAAATCCACTTGTTTTTGAGCCACAGATGAACGCGAATAATCGCAGATCAGATGTTCAGGCGTTCATGTTTTTTATCGCCGATTATGGCAATGGTTGTTCATATCAACGCTTCTTAAAAAGACGATCAACCTGCCGAGGCCGGACACTTGGAACAGCCACCGGAGGCACACACCGGCGGGGGTGTGCTGGTGGAACTGGCAGTTCCAGTATCTTTGCGGGCACTGGCGTAGCCATCGGCATACCAACCGCCACCCTTGAGCTGAAATGAGCTCATGGACATCACCTTTTTGACTGCACCTTGACATTCGGGGCACATAGTCAACGGGGCATCAGCCATACGCTGCTGCACCTCAATAACCTTTTCGCAATCTTCACACTCATACTCATACACTGGCATTCTCTTCACTCCATTTTTGTTCTCATTCCTGCAAAGGACACCGATTTCAAGGGACAACATCCACCCGTTCGCCCATCCTTTTCTGTTTTTCAACATGCCTGATACAACACCAACAATGTAATGCGACTGATTTGATCTGTCAACACCCACACACTATCCTTGCATTGAATCTGTCTTAGATTTAGAATGAGAATATAATGGCAATGGCGTCCTTATTACCATCCTTAACTGACATCTTATCACCCCTCTATTATCCCCTATGAAAATAACCTTTCACGGCGCCGCCCGTACCGTTACCGGCTCCCAGCATCTTCTTGAAGTCAATGGCAAAACCATCATGCTCGACTGCGGTATGTATCAAGGCAAACGCAAGGATGCCTTTGAACGCAACCGCAGCGAATTCTGCCATGGGAAAGAGGTCGATGTCCTCGTCCTTTCCCATGCCCATATTGACCATTCAGGCCGCATCCCCTGCTTGGTCAAAAACGGGTTCAGGGGTGATATCCTCTGCACCTCCGCCACCCGTGATCTCTGTGCTGTCATGCTCATGGACAGCGCCGTTATCCAGGAAAAAGATGTCGAATTCGTCAATAAGCGGCGGGGGAGAAATCGACAAAATCTTTTTGAGCCCCTTTATACCCAGGAGGATGTGGCCAGAAGCATGAAGCAGTTCGTGGGTCTGAGTTATAACCGCTGTCATCAACTGGTACCGGGAGTGTCACTGACCCTTATGGATGCCGGCCACATGCTGGGCAGTGCCCATGTGATTCTGGATATTGACGATCTGGAAACTGGTAAATCGCAGCGACTGGTCTTCAGCGGTGACATCGGCAGGCCGGGAATCCCCATTATCCGCGACCCCGAGCCGATCACGGCTGGGGCTGACATCCTGATTATGGAAAGCACCTATGGCAATCGCACCCACCCTCCTTATCAGGAAACAGAGGCGGAACTGGCGCGCATTGTCAATCAAACCATCAGTCGAGGCGGAACGCTGCTGATTCCGGCCTTTGCCGTGGGCCGGACCCAGCAGCTTATCTATTCACTGCATAAACTTCATACCAGTCACGCGATTCCCGCAATCCCCATTTTTGTGGACAGCCCGCTGGCTACCAAGACCACCGATATTTTCCGTCTCCACCCAGAGACCTATGATGCTGAGATCAGAGAATTTCTTCTGACGGATGACGACAAAAATCCCTTTGCCTTTGAGCAGCTCCGCTACACCCAGTCGGTGGAACAATCGAAGATGCTGAACACGAAAAAGGGCCCGATGATCATTGTCAGCGCCAGCGGCATGATGGAAGGTGGGCGCATTCTTCATCATCTCCGCAACCGCATCGAAGATCCCCGCAACACTATTCTCATTACCGGTTGGCAAGCCCCAAACACCTTGGGCCGCCGCATTGTTGAAAAAGAGCCGATAGTTCGTATTTTTGGCGAAGAGTTCCAGATGCGGGCCCAGGTTGAAGTGCAGACCGGATTCAGCGGCCACGCCGATCATGACGGCCTGATCAATTTTGTGCGGGTCATGGAAAAGAAACCACAACACTCGTTCATTGTCCACGGTGAAGAGGAGGCCTCACAGGCCTTGGCCACCGACCTGCAGACCGAACTGGGACTGACCAATATCATCATCCCTGAATCCCTGCAATCGTTTATTGTGTGAGTGCCTCCATTGGAGGTGCGGTAAAAAGCTGGGAGAGGAGTGAGAGGATTCCCGGCTGTTAACTTTGGCGGTTTGTCGGACTTTTGCGCGATTGCAAGATTTAAGCAAGGCCTGATAGTCAAGCCCCACTCGTTGCCGGGACATCGATTCGAGTTTTTTCTGTTCGTGATATGCACAGCAAAAAGAGCACCATAATGGAATTTTAATCGACTTGGTACCTGTAAAAAACACGACGCAACTGCTATCAATTTGAAATGAAGAGTAGTTAGTGCTTGAACGAAAACCTCAAGACCTATGTTCTATAAGGATTCCAAAGGATTT
>DYDK01000036.1 GCA_020717935.1 Desulfocapsa sp. | reverse complement strand
CGGCGATTCCGGTTTTTCAGGAAATTACCCATCCGGATCAGGAAGTCTGAACTTGGGCAGGGCCTTATCAAGGGATCCATCCCCAACGGGGTGGTTGATAGCCCCTGGCAAATGCCCCTTGGCATAGGCTGGAGAAACATCGAGAATAACAATATCCGGAGTTTTCTCAATAAGCGCTTTCGCTTCTATCACCGAAATTTCAACAATCCCATCCGCGTAAACAGGATTGGCGTGACTTCCCAGCAAAGCGAACAGGGCAACGATTCCAACCAATAATCCTGACAATTGAGCATTCATGGTGTCTCCTCCTTATTCTTATTTGAAAAAATGGAGTCTTCGCTTGCTTGGCAAACGGCTCCCGGTTACGACTTTACTATGGATCAATAATCAGTACGATAGTGCCAAGAATCAAGGAGAGGCTGAAATAATTTTAAGAATAATTATCACCTTCTATATTTGATGGTCTTGCAAAAAGTCCCAAAATTGGCTTTTTCTCAAATTTCACACCTGTAATTTCAATATGTTACATGGGTACTTTTGGGTTTTTTGGGTTTTTTCGACTTTTTGCGAGACCATCATATTTCATCCACCAGGAAGTCAACGACTGTCTGTAAGAGTTACCCTGTTAAATCCCCCGGCCGCAAAGAAGGGCCGAGTCGCATTGATGCCCTGCAATTCGAAGATCAGGACTTCAAGGATGAGATAAACCTTGGTGTTTTTACGGACACAGGCCGTCATCGTCTCGCCATGATGTCCCATAGCCGCATGGAGATGGATGCGTGGTTCATCGCCTTCCCAGAATACCGAACCGCTACCCAACACCTCGCGAGCCCCATCTACCTCGGCCCAGACCGGATCAGGCGGCATAGTTGGCTCCTTTGGCCCAGTCACCACTCCAGCCTGCCGCAACCCTCCCAGAATCTGAAACCAGCAGGCCCGCAGATCTTCCTTGCGTACTAATTCCTGCATCCCCGCCAGCAGATCATCGCCATGATCAAAACGGGCCATAATAACCCGCCCCAAGGTTCCTGTTGTATATTCCATTTTTCCTCTTTTTTCATGTCACCTGTAGAAACCATCCCCTCAAGGGCACTTCCAGCTGGGGTGCCAGGAAAGCACCCCAGCTGGAGATACCGAACTGGCCACGAAGCCAATGAAGCCACAATTGGAGATTCTACAAAAAAATCCAGTCTTTTTTCCCTTTTCCAAAGAGGAATCACCACTTAGGAGGCTACTCAAAATAAACTGGACAAAATTGCGCTCGGATTTGGGTTGGATTTGGTCGGGACGATTGAACAAAACCGCAGGCATAATTGTGTTATGTCGAGGATTTTGTGATTGAGAATCGGCCAAATACGACCCGAAGACGAGATGCAAGGTGTTCAGGTTATTTTGAATAGCCTCCTTATCGTCAGCCCGATTCATCACATATCTGACTGACAAGCACTTGATTTCTCCCTTTCTCCTTGGCTCGATATAAAGCCTTGTCCGCTCGTTCCACAACCTTCTGGCCATTATCCCAACCATCGGAAAACTGATATTCGGCAACACCAATACTGACCGTAATATTAATGGCCGGTTGCCTGGGAACCGCTGCCACCATAACAGTTGTCTCAATCTGTTGCCGTAATCGTTCAGCCAATTCAACGGCGTTCTCTTTGCTGGTATTGGGCAAAATAACTAAGATTTCTTCCCCGCCATAACGGATAACCACATCCACTTCCCGTACCGAAGCCATGAGCAAATGCCCCAGTTTTTGAAGAACCGCGTCACCGACCTGATGGCCATAAAGGTCATTAACGATCTTGAAATGATCAATATCAAGAAGAAAGATGGAAAATGTCTGCACAAATCGCATGGCCCGTTGGAACTCTTCGGCAATTCGACGATCCAGATAACGACGATTAAACATACCCGTTAACGGATCAGTGATAGTCTCCTGCTCCAGAATATATATCCGCCGCAGGTCTTCTGTTGTTTTTAAGGAAAGCGAGCAGACCAGATAGATAAAAATAGCGCCGAAAAAAAAGATGAAGGGAACCACGAGTTCAGTAGGAGTTGTGGGTATTCCAGAATGAAACATCAGTATTGTATACAGGATATACCCAATAAAAAATATGCCAATGAAACCTGAGAGTATTTTCCAGCGATTCCGAGTTGTTCCCGTGGGTAATTGCTGAATAATCGCCCTGATGGGTATCATCGCGATCACCAGAATACCTATCCCCTGGGCCAGCAATACTGTTGCCAGCAAAAAAAGTTTTCTTCCATTTTATAACGATACCAAGCTCTTCTGCACCAATTCATTGACCCCGGCCGACAATCCCTGTTGGCCGAGAATTCTTTCCATCTGTTCCTGCATTAATTGTTGTCTGCTTGTATCATACCGCCTCCACGATGTAAAGGCGGACGAAAGACGAGCGGCAATCTGCGGATTGATGGGGTCAAGGGTGAGAATCTGATCGGCCAGAAAGAGATATCCAGCCCCGGATGCGGCGTGAAATCGCACGGGATTACCACTGCTGAAGGCTCCAATCAAGGCCCTTACCTTATTGGGATTATTGAGGGAGAATGCGGGGTGACTCATCAATGACTGAACGGTCTCCAAGGTATTTTCAAGACTGGACGAAGCCTGCAAACTCAACCACTTATCAACCACCAACGGTTCATGCTGCCATTGCGTATAAAAATCATCCAGAACCATCTGCCGCTCTGGTACCGGACAGTGAACTATGGCGGCCAGGGCGGCCATCACGGCCGTCATATTGTCCTGTCGTTTATATTGATGGACGGCCAGTTGCACGAACGCGTCCGGCAAGGGATCAGCAGCCAGTAGGCACGAAAGGCAGATATTCTGCAAACTCCGTCGTCCTACAGCCTCGGGGGTCAAGGAGTATGGGCCGTTGTCCTTGTTCTCCTCGTAGAGCTGCAAAAAATCCGGGCTTAACTGCCGGGCCAGCTCCGCACGCACAAAGCGCCGGGCCAGATGGATACTCTCAGGATCGACAATCTCCATTCGCAAGGCCAGTGACGCCTCTGAAGGCAAAGACAGCATTTGGGCCAGAAGGGCTTTTTCACCATTGGATTGATGCAGATTTCGTCGTAACGCATCTACAAAAGCCGGGTCAAGAATGGGGGGCCGCCTTTGTTGCACATTGCTGACACATTCGAGAAGAATGGATTCACTGAGTTGATTGGCGGCATCCCAACGGTTAAATAGGTCACTGTCATGGGCCATGAGAAAGGCCAGCTCCTCGCGGGTATGAAACGGTTCCACCAGGACGGGAGCCGAAAAATTGCGGAGAAAAGAGAGGGTCGGCTGTTCATCAAGGTCTGAGAATGAAAACGATTGTTGTGTTTCGCGCAGCTCAAGTAAGGTATCAGGGGGAATAATATCCTCTCCCTGGCTGTTTAAGAGGCCAATGTGCAGCGGGATATGAAAAGGCTCTTTCTCTGGCTGGCCTGGGGTGAGCGGGCAGCTCTGTGCAATCGTCAGGGTGTATTTTTTGTTTTTTTCATCCCATCCTTGAACGACCTGTATGATCGGGGTTCCGGCCTGACTGTACCAGAGTTTGAATTGCTCAAGATCGTGACGAGCCTTATTCTGCACAGCATCGGTATTGGCATCACGCATGGCCGCCAAAAAATCATCACACGACACGGCCTGTCCGTCATGGCGAGAAAAATAGCAATCCATGCCCTTCCTGAAACCCTCCGCTCCCAGCAGGGTATGCAGCATTCGGATCACTTCGGCCCCTTTATTATAGACCGTGACCGTGTAAAAATTATTGATCTCCACGAACGAATCTGGACGCACCGGATGGGCCATGGGGCCGCTGTCTTCCTTGAACTGAAAGGTTCTGAGGATACGGACATCATCAATTCTCTGCAAAAATCGTGAGTTCATATCGGCAGAAAACTCCTGATCCCGAAACACGGTTAAGCCCTCTTTCAAACTGAGTTGAAACCAATCCCGACAAGTGACGCGATTACCAGTCCAGTTATGAAAATACTCATGGGCAATCACGCCTTCCACACCCAGATAATCCTGATCCGTGGCCGTTTGCGGGCTGGCAAGGACATATTTTGAATTAAAGACATTCAAACCCTTGTTTTCCATCGCCCCCATATTAAAATCATCCACAGCCACAATCATATAACGATCCAGATCATACTCCAGCCCAAAGACCTCTTCATCCCAGCGCATGGCGTTGATCAATGACTGCATGGCATGATCGCATTGTTTCTGGTTGCGGGCTTCAACAAATATCTGCAAACGAACCACCCGCCCTGATCGGGTGCGAAAACTCTCCTCAATACAGACCAGATCGCCAGCCACCAAGGCAAAGAGATAGCAGGGCTTAAGGAAAGGATCCTGCCATACTGCATAGTGTCGTCCTCCCTCCAACGGGCCGGTCTCGATGAGATTGCCGTTGGAAAGCAAGACCGGACACAATTGCGCATCCGCCTCAATGCGAGTGGTGAAGCGAGCCATAACATCAGGACGATCCTGATAAAAGGTGATTTTACGAAACCCTTCTGCCTCGCACTGGGTGCAATAGTTGCCGTTGGAACGATACAGGCCTTCAAGGGCGGTATTATGGTCAGGAAAGATACGGGTAGTAATATCAAGGACAAAGCTATCAGGGACGGAATGCAGAGTCAGCCCGGCATCGGTAACCGTGAGCTCATGGCTTGCCAAGGGTGTGGAATCAAGGCTGATACTCACAAGCTCCAACTCTTTTCCATGCAGAAACAGGCTGTTGGCTTTTGCATTCCGGGCCGGATTGCGCCGAAAATGCGATTGGGCTTTGACGAGAGTTGCGTCCTTGCCCAATTGAAAAGAAAGATCAATGGTATCTGTAAAATAGGTCGGCGGGGTATAATCATGCCGATAAATGGTCGGCGGCGATGGCGGCGATATTGTGGTCATTGCATCCTCATCTTTTCATCAAAACCTTGACGGTTGACAGTCAATTTTCATTCCATTATAGTCAAACTGCTTTGAACCTATTTCTACTTTGTCACATTGTTTCACCGTCGTATCCGGCACCCTTTTAACCCCCCTTAATCCCCCCTGAATCAGGGGGGAAACTTTATTCCCCTCCTTGATAAGGAGGGGTTAGGGGTGGTCGGGGTGGTTGATGTTGAATGTGACAAAGTAAGAATAGTAACCAAATTTCTACTGTTTTCAAGGGGCGTTTGCAAGAAGCACCCCCCTTATTCCTCTACCATAACAAATTTGAGAGACGGTGTCCCAATGATCACTATCAACGAAAATTATCTTAAGCTCCAGGCCTCTTATCTCTTTTCCAACATCGCCAAACGAGTGACCGCTTTTCAGCAGGCTCATCCTGAAAAAGAACTTATCCGGCTTGGGATTGGCGATGTGACACGGGCCTTGCCTGCCGCCTGCATTGCCGCTTTCCATAAGGCAGTGGATGAGATGGGGGCAGACAGCAGCTTTCGTGGCTATGGCCCGGAACAGGGCTATGGATTTCTGCGCGAGACCATTGCCAAATATGACTTTCAGGCCCGGGGCGCTTCCATTGCTGCCGATGAAATTTTTATCAGCGACGGGGCCAAATGTGACACCGGCAACATCCAGGAGCTCTTTACCCAGGATATCAAAGTCGCCATCCCCGACCCAGTATATCCAGTGTACTTAGATACCAATGTCATGGCCGGTCGAACTGGCAATTTTCACGATGGTCGGTATCAGGGTCTGGTCTATCTCGACTCCACCAAAGGCAATCATTTTGTTCCATCCCTGCCCACGGAAGCCGTTGACTTGATCTATCTTTGCTTTCCCAATAATCCCACAGGATCAACAATCAGCAAAGAAGAGTTAAGCAAATGGGTAAAGTACGCCAAAGAGAAAAAAACTCTCATTCTCTTTGATGCCGCTTACGAGGCCTTTATCCGTGACCCGTCTTTGCCTCACTCCATCTACGAGATTGACGGGGCCAAAGAGGTAGCCATCGAATTTCGATCTTTTTCCAAGAGCGCTGGATTCACCGGAACGCGTTGTGCCTACACGGTCGTTCCTAAAGAATGCGTGGCTTTTGACTCGACAGGCAACCGACAGGCCATCCACCCTTTGTGGAATCGCCGCCACTGCACTAAATTCAATGGTGTTTCCTATCCGGTACAACGGGCCGCCGAAGCCGTTTACAGCAAAGAAGGACAGTACCAGACCCAAGAACTCGTCGCCGCCTATATGCACAACGCCGATCTGATCCGGCAGGAGATGACCCGCCTTGGCTATGAGTGTGTGGGTGGCGACAATGCCCCTTATATCTGGATTGATGCCAAAGGCGATTCCTGGGACTTTTTTGACATGCTTCTCAGTAAAACTGGTGTGGTCTGCACTCCAGGCGCCGGATTTGGCAAATGCGGCGAAGGCTATATTCGCCTCTCCGCTTTTAATTCTCTGGCCAATGTCGAAAAAGCCATGACCCGCATTCGGGAAATGCTGGGATAGGATCTGACTGAAGCGAGGGGAGATTGACAAACGGTTATCATGAGTGGGGGGCAGAAGCGAGGGCTTCGGGAAACATCCACACCCTGCATCGCCCCCCCCAAAGGGGACTTCTACACCTCTTCCCGCAAAGTTACCAGCCCCTCTTTCACACCCCCCCCACCCCTGGTTCCCATGCGCTGCATGGGAACCAGGATAACCCTCTTCCGCAAAAAACACCCCCTGTAGGAGTTCGCCCCCGCAGGCGCCCCGCAGGAAGTCCCCTTAGAGGGCGATGCAGGGCTGTCAAACCCAAGCAACCAGCTCTATTGCGATGAAACATCTCCTGGCAGCACTGCTGGTTTGAAAAAAACCTGCTCCTCTTTACCTGGCAATTCTTTGACCACGATCGCCCCTTGTCCCTGGAGCCATTGCACCACCCTGCGCACCAACCGTTCAGGGGCGGAAGCGCCAGCGGTCACACCCACGCTTGTATGCCCCTGCAACCACTCAGGGCAAATATCAGACTCATCATCAATAAGATAGCCCGTCATTCCGGCTCGAACACCCACTTCTCGCAACCGGTTTGAATTGGAACTTGTTTTAGAGCCAACCACAAAAAGGACATCTACCTTCTGAGCCAACTCCTTAACTGCGTTCTGGCGATTCTGGGTGGCATAACAGACATTGGACTGGAGTCCCTTGATGTTCGGAAATCGTTGTCCCAATTTCTGCCGAATTCCGGCAATATCACTGTGACTCAGGGTGGTCTGAGTCACAGAGGCCACCCTTTCAGGATCACTCACCTGCACGACCTCGGCCTCTTCTTCAGTAGCAATCACGAACACCTGCCCTCCTGCCCTCCCCGCAACTCCTTCTACCTCGGGGTGCCGATGATGACCAATAATCAAAACAGTACACCCATCGGCATGATACCTTTCCACCATACGATGAACACTGCCGACCAGAGGACATGTCGCGTCAATGATACGAAACCCAAGCCCCTGTGCCTGCTGCTGTACGGCGGCTGATACTCCGTGAGCGCTGAAGATGCAGACGGCTCCTTGGGGAATATCAGCCAGTTCCTCGACAAAAACCACACCCAGTTCTTCTAATTCCCCGACCACATGTTTATTGTGCACGATTTCATGAAGTACGAAAATGGGTGCCCCATACTGCTCAAGAGCCAGTCGTACCGTGGCAATAGCCCGCACAACACCGGCGCAAAACCCACGGGGATTCGCTAAGATAATTTGATTCAACATGAAAGAAATGAAGTTAAGAAATTATGAGTATTTTTATGCTCCAATAGCAACGAGCGTCCCTCAAGGGGACTTCCTTCGGGGCACTCGCGGAGGCGGGCTTCTCCAGATCAATGTGAATGCGTGAAGGAGCCCGCCCTCGCGGACGGTACCAGATTCCCCACGAAGATCATAATTTCAAAATGATCCTCTATCCACTCTCCTCTGAAAAAAATGAATTCAACAAAAAGGACGCATCCATATTTTCTTGTTTCCAATCCTATCGTTTTCTGGTTATCTGTGAAGATGAAAAGATTCACTTCACCCCTTACCCCTTACCCCACCATTACTCCCATGATTCACTCACAAACATTCACCGTTACCCAGCCAACCCGCATCCAGTTTGGTGTTGGCAGCATCAGCAATTTAGCCCAGACTGTTCATGACTTTCATGGCAGCAAGGTCTTTCTCGTTATGGATCCTGGATTGGTCAATGCCGGAATTGCCAGCCAGATCACCGCACCTCTGGAGAATGCCGCTATTCCCTATACCCTCTATGACAGCATCGACCCTGAACCAGGATTGAAGCTGGCCGACAAAGGCTATAAACTGGCCAAGGCCAACGGTTGTGACTGCGTGATTGGGGCTGGTGGCGGTTCAGCAATGGATGTAGCCAAGGCCATCGCCATCTTGCTCACCAATGGCGGCAAGGCCGCTGATTATCTGGGTCTCGACAAGATTGCCAAGGCCGGAGTTCCCAAAATTATGATCCCCACCTCGGCGGGAACCGGTGCCGAAGTGACCTTCACAGCCGTTTTCATCAATGAGAAAACAGGTTCTAAGGGGGGGATGAATGGGGCGCCGCTCTATCCCGAGGCCACCATCCTCGACCCCGCTCTGACTCTCAGCCTGCCCCCACAAGTGACGGCCTCCACCGGCATTGACGCCCTCACCCATGCCCTTGAGGCCTACACCTCCACCCAGGCCCATGCCATTTCCGAGATGTATTCACTGGAGGCCATTGATCTTATCAGCCGCAACCTGCCCAAGGCCTACGCCAACGGCAACAACCTTGAAGCCCGCTCAGCCATGCTTCTGGGCAGTCTTTTAGGCGGCAAGGCCTTAGCCGCCGCGGGAGTCGGGCTTGTTCACGCCATGGCCTACCCCATGGGCGGCATGTTTGGCATAGCCCACGGTCTTGCCAATGCCGTACTGCTTCCCTATGTGATTGAGTATAATTTGATTGGCAATAGGGAAAAATTTGCCACCTTAGCCGCAGTTCTTGGCAAAAAAACCGAAGAGTTAAGTGTCAAAGAAGCCGCCGAAAGCTGTGTTGAGGCCCTCTTTGAACTCAACGCGTCCGTGGGTATCCCCGCCACCTTGGAAGATCTCGGCATTCCGGCTGACCAAATTCCAGAAATGGCACGGATTGCCCTCACTGTCACCCGTCCTGTTGAAAACAACCCCCGCAAACCAAGCCTTGAGGATGTCATCCATATCTATGAGGCCGCTTTTGCAGGAGGGAGCGACTTTCCCTTCTGATTCCCTGTAGGAGCCAGCCCCTGCTGGCGATTGGCGAAACAGAGGAGGCATCTGCCACCGCCTACACCTGAGCCGCCAGTTGCAGGGCCGCTTGGATTTCTGCCAATCTCTCTGGCGACATCTTCACTGGAATTGGGTAGACCAGCATTCTGTCGATCAACTCAGCAGACACCGGCAGCCCTTGTGGGTCATAGATCACCCTTCTTTTGCCACCCGGCTCCATAAATGGCCAGCCGCTGGCAGCAACAGTGGAACCAGCCAGCAGGTGCTCCCAGCGAGGATAAAAGTGCCAGGCGTTTTCCCCGAAATTGATGGCGCCGGCCTTGTTTTCCGTCAATACCGTATTCACCCGCTGACAATGCTCACGGCTTTCCAGAAAAAAACAGAAAAAGGTAGCGGAATCTCCGTTCTCATCAACAAGTTGGCGAAACTGAACACCAGGGATGGCCGAAGCGGCCTCTTTCAAGGCAGCCTTGGTCTTCTTCTGAGCAACAATCATGGCATCGAGCTTGGCCAGTTGAGCCAGGCCAATAGCCCCCTGCAACTCCATCATCCGATAGTTAAAGCCGATAAAGCGCCGCCCCTCACCACCGCGGGCCCCCGGATTGACGACATGATCATGGCCATGATCATGGTATTCCGACATGATTCGCCACAACTTCTCATCAGCAGTGATAATCATGCCGCCTTCGCCTGTAGTCATGGTCTTGACCGCGTCGAAAGAAAAGGTGCCGCAGGCGCCAAACGAGCCCAGACGCTGGCCCCCAATCCTGGCTCCGGCGGCCTGGGCGGTATCTTCCAGCACTGGAATCCCGTGCTGATCGGCAATGGCAACAATCTCGGCAATTCGAGCCTGGGCTCCCAGCATGTGCACCGGAATGATACACTTGGTTTTAGCGGTAATCTTTTTTGCCAGATCCAGCGGATCCATGTTCAAGGTCGTATCAATCTCGGTAAAAACGGGAATGGCCCCAATATCGAGAATCGCTTCCCAAGTAGCCACAAAGGTAAAACCCTGGGTAATCACCTCATCTCCCGGGCCAACACCCAGGGCGGCTAAGGCCACTTTTAAAGCGGCAGTACCGGAGGTAACCGCCTGGGCATAGGCCGTGCCACAATACGCGGCAAAACGATTCTCAAATTCAAGAACCTTGTACACCCCCTGCCGCTGCGCCCCAAACTCGTAGCGAAACAGAACACCGGTATCTACAACCTCAAGAATCTCTTTCTTTTCTTCTTCCCCGAAAACCTCAAATCCAGGCATGGCCACACCCTCCTGTAAATAAATTGCGTCAATAGTGTATCATCTGTGGGAACAACGACCCTCTGTATCTATGGAAGCCTCTGGAATCCAGCCCCCGCGAGCATACCAGAGATAAATACCTCCTACAGGGCCAGCCTTTCCTTGATTCCATTGCGTTCATCAAGGAGAACAATCATCGGTTGACAGCCCTGCGCCTCCTCTTCAGTGAACAACCCATAGGTACAGATAATCACCTGATCCCCAACCATCCCCTTACGGGCCGCGGCGCCATTAAGACCTATAACACCGCTGCCAGGGACGCCAACAATGGCGTAGGTATCAAATCGTTCACCATTATTGATATTATAGATATGGACCCGCTCAAAAGGCATGATGCCCACGGTATCCATAAGTTCTTTATCTATCGTCAGACTTCCTTCATAACTCAAATCAGCCTCGGTAACGGTAGCCCGATGCAGTTTGGCTTTTAACATCTGTCGTTGCATAATTCTTTTCTCGTTATGTTGTAATTTTGATGGTCTCGCAGGTAAGGGCCTGTCCACAAATAACTTGAACAGATTGCATCTCATCTTCAGGCTATCTTTGGCTG
>DYDK01000035.1 GCA_020717935.1 Desulfocapsa sp. | reverse complement strand
CCAAAGATAGCCTGAAGATGAGATGCAATCTGTTCAAGTTATTTGTGGACAGGCCCTAACTTCATTTTTCCTAAAAAAGCAGCTTGACCACGAACTACAAAAAACACTCAAGAGATTGCAGGATTGAGGTGGTATTGTTTTGTTGTGTATTTCGTGATTTTATCGCCGTTTTTAGGTTTATGCCGGATGATCGTTCATGCCTTGTTATTCCTGTTTACAGAAAGCAAACTCTAATATCGACCATATTTCTTGCGTAGGCGTTCGCGGACAATTTCAGCTCCGGTATTAAGAATAAAGGTCAAGACGAATAAGAGTGTGGCGCAAAGAAAAAGCACTCGATACAGAGTCCCATCCAAGGGGGCCTCGGGAATTTCAACGGCGATATTGGCTGCCAAGGTGCGCATCCCGTTAAAAATCGACCAGTTCATGATCGGGGTATTGCCGGTGGCCATGAGGACAATCATGGTCTCACCCACTGCTCGGCCAAAACCAATCATGATCGCGGCAAAGATCCCGGGACTGGCTGAGGGCAAAACCACCCGCCAGATGGTCTGCCAACGACTGGCGCCAAGGGCCAGAGAAGCGCCGGTCAGACTGTTGGGGATATTTGAAATGGCGTCTTCAGTAATGGAAAAGATAATGGGGATCACGGCAATGCCCAGACCAAAGGCAATGATAATACTGTTGCGCTGATCGTAACGAATACCAAGATCGCTATACAGCCATTGCAGAAAATTGCCGCTAAAGAGCATTTTTTCCACAAAGGGAGCAAACCAGACAGCAAAGGCGATCGTCGCCAGGACAACCGGAACCAACAATAAAAACTCATACCCCGCACAGCGGTTTTTCAGAGCAGGTGTTCTGTAATAGGGCATCATGATGGTCATCATCAGCCCCAGCACCAAGGGCAGCAAAAGCACACAGAGGAGCAGCGCCAGAATGGACTTTTCAATAAGAGGCCCCAGCCACAAGGCGATCAAGAAACCAATAACCACCGAGGGCACCGAGGCCATGATCTCAATCATCGGCTTGATGCTTTTTTTGAAGGAATAGGTGGTAAGCTGGCTGGTATAAACTGCCCCGAAGATGGAGAGGGGAATCGCAAAGATCATGGCATACAAGGTGCCCTTGATGGTGCCAAAAAGCAGGGGCATGATACTGAATTTAGGCTCAAAATCATCATTTCCGGCGGAAGATTGCCAGACGAACTCCGGTTTATCGTAACTCTCATACCAGACCTTGCCAAACAGAGTCTTGAGGCTTACCTCCGGATGCGGGTTGTCAATGTTCCAGACAAACAGATTCTTCTTGCTGTCTAAGCCGATCAAACTTTTATCCCCATCGGCAATCGCAAACCTGATAAGTGGCTGGTCAAGATCAAGCAGGTGCTTTTCACTGGTCATGTAGTCATAATGAACCAGACCACCAGCCCCACTACTGACAATGGATTTCGTACGGCGAGAGGTGACGATGGAGGTCACAGCGTCTTTGTGGGCGGTCAGTGAATGAACCTTCCGCAGCTTCTTTACCTTGTCAACCCCTTCTCCACTCCAGACCTGACTCCAGGTGGCAAGCCCCCCTCTGGCATCACCAACGGCTATCGAGATATCGCCAAAGACCAGGGCCAGGGATGAAATGGCCCCCTTATCGGCAGTGGCCACCACATTATCGGTGCGAACCGCCTCCTCATTCGCGCTCATATCCCAACGCAAGAGGCTGCCCGTGCTGGTTCCGGCATACAGCGTTTGTCCTTTTTCATCCACGGTAAAGGCGGTAATTGTGCCAAGAATCTCAGCACGAACAACAAAGGAGAATGACTCTTTTTTCTCATTATCAAACAGATCTCTGGTGACTATCTGGCGCCGTACTTGAAAGCTGTTGTCATTCATGAGCGTTGTTTGCGTGAGCTGGCCATCTTCGGTTGTGCGGATAACAGCAGCTAAGGGGGCCGACGAACCCGTCTCCGCTGGAAACTCGGCAAGTACCTTCAACTCGGGCGTTATGCTTCGTTTACCTTTCTGGTCAAAGAGAATCCGAAAAGAGACTGTAACCAGACTGGTGCTGTTATCGTCCCATAACAGGGTGTACTGATTATTCTTATGCAGCTCAATGGATTTCACTCCCGTCTTTTTATCAACCCCAGCCTGCAGGGTCAAAAAGGAAGTTCCGGAGGATAGGGTATAAAATGAAAAAACTCCTTTGCTATCCAGGGTATAAGCGACCTCACGATAGTCATCCACCCCCAAGGCCAGGATCGATTCTGCCTCCGCAGAAACCGGAAACTGAAAGACAATATTCGACTTCGCTCCTTGAAACAGGGGAATTGTCACTCGCACGATCAGAAGCAGAATGGCGATAACGCTGGCGATAACCAAAAGACCACCCAACGAAATCACTCGGGTGGCAATACGATCCTGTCGGCGGACTTTCTGGATGAATTTATTGGGCTTCTGCATGGAGTTCTGGATGGCTGAAGATGATGAAGACTGACAATCAATGGTTGCACGCTGAGGCGTTAAGCGAAAATAACTTGAACATCTTGCATCTCATCTTTGAGCCATCTTTGGCCGCAGCTCAATCACAAAATCCTCGTCGTAGCTCTGCTACGCCTGCGGTTTTGCTCAATCGCTGCGCCCAAATCTGACTCAAATCTGAGCGCAATTCTGTCCAACTTATTTTCGCTTAACGCCTTAAAAGGCTGACAGGAACCGTGTCACCAATTGCGTGACTGGCTCCCATCAGCCCCCAATCATCATCCTACTGAAGTTTTGCCAGTTCTTTGGCGGCAACCTCGGCGGGTAACGGCATATAGCCATCTTTGACAACAATCTCCTGACCGGCCTTGGAGAGGACGAATTTCAAAAATTCGGCAGTCACGGCTGGCAAAGGCTTGTTCGGTTCTTTCCCAACATAGATATACAGGGTTCGTGACAGGGGATATTTGCCTGCAAGGACATTCTCATAATTAGCCTCAACCAGCGGCTCACCCTGTTTGGCACTCAAGGCCAGGGCCTTCACACCAGAGGTCTTATAGCCGATGCCGGAGTAACCGATACCAGAACGATCCTCGGTAATGCCCATGACTACTGAGGCCGAACCGGGTTGCTCTTTAACGGTATCCTTAAAGTCTCCCTTGGACAGGGCGTGCTCCTTGAAGAAGCCGTAGGTGCCAGAGGCTGAGTTTCGTCCAAACAGACTGAGGGGCAGGGCCGCCCACTCACCGGTCAGGCCAAGCTGGCCCCAGGTTTTATAATCTTCGGTGATCCCGCCTTTGTGGGTTTTGGAGAAGATGGCATCCACCTGGGGCAGAGAGAGGCCGGTAAGCGGGTTGTCTTTGTGGACAAAAACAGCCAGAGAGTCGAGGGCCACACCAATCTTGGTCACCGGATACCCATATTTACTGACAAAGGCCTCCTCCTCGTCTTTCTTCATGGTTCGAGACATGGGGCCCAGCTGCGCTGTTCCGGCAATCAGGGCTGGAGGAGCGGTGCTTGAGCCCTTCCCCTCAATCTGGATACGGACATTGGGATATTCCTTGCGGAACGACTCGGCCCAGAAGGTCATCAGATTATTCAGGGTGTCCGAGCCAATGCTGTTGACATCCCCTGAAACCCCGCTGATCTTCTGATACGCCGGAATCTTGGCGTCCACTTCTACTGCCGCCAATGCGCCCGTAGCCGTCATTGCGGCCACACAACCTGCCAGCACCACACCCTTGACAGCCTTTCCCAATACCCTGTTCTGCATATTCATTTTTTCTTCTCCATAACAAGAGGTTTATGGCCACAAGCCTTTTAGACTCTGGCCGGTAAGATATGTCAGCACAATGCCTCCTTTATGTTAGGATTCGATGACGATTTCATTAGGAGATGAACAGGGTTTTCAGAGCCCTCGTTGACGAAAAATAATGAACAATTAATCAGTTCTTAATCATCCAATAATCTCATGCTAAAAATAGCCCTTTATTCTACCCGCATTGTTGTATAGGGAAAAAAACCTCCCATCTGTCCAATGGGGGCAAAGAAGAGGGGTTCCAGCATTTCATTTTTACGGAGAAAGGAGAAGACAATGAAAAAGGTATTATCAACGGTAGCCGCCCTCGGCTGTTGCCTGTATCTGCCCGCCGCAGCCCTGGCTGGTGGTGGCACGAGCAACGATGCCATCCTGCGCGAACTCAAGGAATTGCGGGCCCAGGTCTCCAGCCAGCAGGCCGAGATCGACATGCTCAAAAATGCCAAGGCGACATCCCCTGGGGATATGGAATATCTGAAAAACAAGGTGGCAGCCAACGGTGAGCATATTGAAGCCCTTGAGGCCAAAAAAGGCTTTGCCGTGGCGAGCAATGAGTTCATTGACGGCATAAAGCTCAAAGGTGACCTCCGCGTCCGTTATGAGATGCGGGACAAGGAATATAAAGACTCAGACGACGACATTAGCCGCGAGCGATTCCGTACCCGTTTTCGTCTGGGCGGAGTCTGGGATAATAAGGCTGAAACCTGGCAGGCCGCAGCCGGACTTGCCAGCGGTAGCGATGATCCCACCAGCACCAATGATTCCTGGAGTGAAGTCAAACCTTTTGAGACCGGCGACATTCGTCTTGACTATGCCTATGCAAAACACAAATGGAATGATTTCAGCATGATGCTTGGCCAGTCCGAGAATCCTTATACAACCTCCTGGGTCTATTGGGATGGTGATGTGCGGCTGGCGGGACTGACTCTGGCCTATGGTCAGAAAGAAGGGCTCTTTGCCACCGGTGGCGCCTATGGGGCAAAGTTAGTCCAGGATGACAACACCGCCATGCTCTACATGGGCTAGGTGGGTTACAAAGGCGCCTTCAGTGAAAAAGGCAAATTCACACTTGCCTCCGGCTATCAGGTGTACAGCAATGAGATGATCAGTGAGGAATGGACTCTGGATCACGATTTTGAAGCAGATCCAGCGAAACCGGCAACCAAATCGTCATTAGGCCTGGGCGGTGTTGATCCCGATGCCTACGACCTGAGTATTGGTGACATCTATGCCGATGTCAGTGTTCCGGTGGGCCCGGTCAAGCTCAAATCCTATGGTCAACTGTGGATGAACTTTGGCGCTGATGGCAAGCATGGTCAGGCGGGCAGCAAATTCCCAGGCCTGCCCGAAGATAATGATATGGGCTGGGTTGTTGGTATTGACGGCACCTATGAGTCCTTCAAGATGGGCTTGGCGTATTCAGTGGTGGAGGCCGACTCCCTGTTTGGCTACCTTTCCGACTCTGATTTTGGCGATGGCCTGTCCAAGACCAACAAGCAGGGCTGGCGCGCTCAGCTTGGATATAATATCACCAAAAACTGGTCAACCGACTTCACCTTCTTAAACTTCGAGCGTGTTGAAGATTGGGCGGCTAAGGAAGATCAGGTCAGTATCTATCAGTTTGATGTGAGTTATAAGTTTTAAGCCAATGGTAGTAACAAAAAAAACTTCCATCACCGTAAACGGGAACAACGAAGACTGAAGATTTGTGTGGCGTGAAGAAACCACAGAAGAACACAGTTTTTTTTTACGATCTGTGTTCTTCTGTGCCTCAAAAAAAGATTTTGAAAGGATACTCAACCGATTGCAGGGTTTAGATGATACATATCTGTAGAGGATCAGGCCTGAACCTCTACGCGCCGAGAGACTTCCTCGCATCTCATAACATATTTATTGGATAGGCTTTCTTTGCGGTGTCAATCATTTGATACTGCACCTCCCCGACTCGCTTGCCTTCGTGTTTCCATTTTGATTTAGAAGTGGAGTCTCCTGCTGAATCTCTGAATTCCTCTGTGTGCTTTGTGGCGATATAATTCACATCTTCAAGATGTGCCCATTTTTATACCGCCTCTCTTTTGCTACCAAATTGTCGTATCTTCCTCAAATTGTCATCTTTGGCACAAATTCGATGACTGCTCGCTCTTCTCTCTCTCCAAACGAAAAACCGCTGAATCCCTTGTCGTATAAGCATTTACGAATTTTTTAATCTTCTGGCACAGCCTTTGTAATAGTCATGGTAAGGCAATGAGAGGGGCTGCTTTCATCGGGAGAACATTTTGAAGGCACCGTGTTTCACACAGGTGGTACAAATTTTAACTTATTCACAAGGAGAAAAGCATGAGAAAGGTGGCAATTTACGGTAAAGGCGGAATCGGCAAATCTACAACCACCCAAAACACCGTGGCGGGACTGGCGGAGATGGGCAAAAAAATCATGGTAGTCGGCTGCGATCCCAAGGCCGACTCCACCCGTCTGCTGCTCGGCGGTCTGGCCCAGAAATCGGTTCTGGATACCTTGCGTGAAGAGGGGGAGGATGTGGAACTCGTCAACATCCGCAAGAAGGGATATGGCGATACCTGGTGTGTTGAGTCCGGCGGTCCTGAGCCCGGCGTCGGTTGTGCCGGTCGTGGGATCATCACCTCCATCAACATGCTCGAATCCCTGGGCGCCTATGAAGAGAGCGAAGGGCTTGATTATGCCTTCTATGATGTACTGGGCGATGTAGTCTGCGGCGGCTTCGCCATGCCTATTCGTGACGGCAAGGCCGAGGAGATCTATATCGTCTGTTCCGGCGAGATGATGGCCATGTACGCGGCCAACAACATCTGCAAGGGAATCATGAAGTTCGCTCAGTCCGGCGCTGTCCGTTTGGGCGGGCTGATCTGCAACTCCCGGGCCGTGGATAACGAAAAGGAGATGATTGAGGAGCTGGCCAAGAAGCTCGGCACCCACATGATCTATTTCGTGCCTCGTGACAACGATGTGCAGCGGGCAGAGATCAATCGCAAGACCGTGATCGAGTGGAACCCGGAAGTACCGCAGGCCGACCATTATCGGGGACTGGCCAAGGCCATTGACGCCAACACCAATTTTGTGATCCCCAAACCATTGGAGATGGAAGAACTGGAAAAACTGCTCATGGATTACGGCCTGATGAATTAGGGAGCAGGCTGAAGACCTTCAGCCTAAAAATTTATAAAATTAAATAGATAATATATGGAGAAATAATATGTTGACCATGATCAGAGCCATTGTCAGACCAGAGAAAGCGGACAAAATCCTTGCCGCCCTTATGGATGCAGGATTTCCCTCGGTGACTAAATACGCGGTGGCCGGGCGCGGCAAGCAGCGCGGCATCAAGATCGGCGATGTTACCTATGATGAAATTCCCAAAGTCATGCTCATGAGCGTGATCAACCCTGCGGATAAGGATTTTGTCCTCGACACCATCATGAAAACAGCTAAGTCCGGCACCAAAGGCGCCTTTGGCGACGGCAAGATTTTTGTCAGTGATGTGGAAGAGGCGTACACCATCAGCTCTGGGGTCAAGGAGACGGAATTCGAATCCGAAAGGGGGCCGGTATGAAAGAGGTGATCGCCGTTGTACGCATAAATATGATGAATCAGACCAAGCAGGCCCTGACTGATGCCGGTATTGACGCCTTTTTTGCCCACGAGGCCCATGGCCGAGGCAAGGGTTTTGCCAATATCCATATCCTTGAGGGAGCGAATCAGGGCTATGAAGAGGCCGCCTCCCTCCTTGGTGAGAAAGGCAAGCTCTATGCCAAACGGATGGTGACGGTGGTGGTGAAAGATGAGCAGGTGAGTGATGTGGTCGAGGCGCTTATCAAGACCAATCAGACCGGCAAGCCTGGTGACGGCAAGATCTTTGTCTTGCCGGTGGCGGATGCGGTTCGGGTGCGTACCGGAGAGACAGGGCTCAAATCCATCGTCTAATGTTTTAGGCTGAAGGTGGATAGACTGAAGGCTGACGGGGTAGGATGGGCAAAGGCCGACAGAGCGTGCCCATCAATCCCCTTCGATCTTCAGTCTCTCCACCTCAATCAATAAGGAGTAGGTGAAATGGCAACAACAAAGAAAAAAATAGTGCAATGGGACCCTGCCCATGTCAAGGCGGATCTGCTGTCCAAGTACCCGTCGAAGGTGGCTCGCAAGCGTTCCAAGCAGATCATGATCAATGAGGCCCTCGGCAATGAAACGCCCGAGATTACGGCCAATGTTCGTACGACTCCCGGAATCATCACCATGCGCGGTTGTACCTATGCCGGCTGCAAGGGGGTTATCATGGGGCCGACCCGCGATATCGTCAACCTGGTGCATGGGCCCATCGGCTGTAGTTTTTACGCCTGGCTGACCCGCCGCAACCAGACCGATGCCGGAGAGAATGGCGAGAACTACATGAATTACTGCTTCAGTACTGACATGCAGGATTCAGACATCATCTTCGGTGGTGAGAAGAAGCTGGCGGCGGCCATTCAGGAGGCCTATGACCTCTTTCATCCCCGCTCTATTGCCGTCTTCGCCACCTGTCCGGTGGGGTTGATCGGTGATGATATCCATACCGTGACTAAGCGGATGAAGGAAAAGTTCGGCGATTGCAATGTCTATGCCTTCTCCTGCGAAGGCTACAAGGGCGTTTCCCAGTCTGCCGGCCATCATATCGCCAACAATCAGGTGTTCAGGCATATCGTCGGCGAAAACGATGCGGAAAAACCCGGCAAGTACAAGATCAACCTGCTGGGCGAGTACAATATCGGCGGTGACGGTTTTGAGATCGACCGCATCTTCAAAAAATGCGGCATCACCAATATCTCCACCTTTTCCGGCAACTCGACCTACGACCAGTTCGCCTCAGCCCATAAGGCCGACCTGAACGCCGTTATGTGCCACCGCTCCATCAACTATGTGGCCGACATGCTGGAGGTCAAATACGGCATCCCCTGGATCAAGGTGAACTTTATCGGCGCCGATGCCACGGCCAAGTCACTGCGTAAGATCGCCCAGTACTTTGGTGATCAGGAGTTCATTGATCGGGTGGAGGCTGTTATTGCCGAGGAGATGCCGAAGGTTGAGGCCGCGCGGGCCGAAGTCATGCCACGAACCAGCGGCAAGACGGCGATGATGTTTGTCGGAGGTTCCCGAGCCCATCATTATCAGGAGCTGTTTAAAGAAATGGGGATGCGAACCATCTCCGCCGGTTATGAGTTTGCCCATCGTGATGACTATGAGGGACGGCAGGTTATTCCCGATCTCAAGGTCGATGCCGACAGTCGGAACATTGAAGAACTGGAGGTCGAGGCCGATGCAACCCGCTTCAATCCACGCAAAAGCGCTGAGGAGATCAAGGCGCTGGAAGATGCCGGCTACAAGTTCAAACATTATGACGGATTGGTTCCTGATATGGATAAAGGGACCCTCATTATTGATGACTTGAATCAGTATGAGGCGGAAAGGCTGGTGGAGCTGATGAAACCGGATATCTTCTGTGCCGGAATCAAGGAGAAATACTCTATCCAGAAGCTCGGTGTGCCCATGAAGCAGCTGCACAGCTATGATTCAGGCGGGCCGTATGCCGGGTTTGAGGGTGCGATCAACTTTTATCATGAGATCGATCGCCTGGTAAACAGCAAGGTCTGGAGCTATATGAAGGCCCCCTGGCAGGACAATCCACAATTATCAGCTACATACGGCTGGGAATAGGATGGCGTCGCGAAAAGGGCTAAATACTGCGTTGCGCTGCATCCTTCGTCTTTGGCCCTTTTGGCTTACCCATTGTCTTGTAAGTATTTGCGAGTTTTCGCCGTATTCAATCACTCAATTTTTGAGGTAAATCATGCTATTACGACACACACCCAAAGAAATAACCGAGCGCAGCGCCTTGATGATAAATCCGGCGAAGACCTGCCAGCCTATCGGCGCCATGTATGCCGCGTTGGGCATCCATGGCTGTTTGCCGCACAGTCACGGTTCGCAGGGCTGTTGCGCCTATCATCGCAGCGCCCTGACCAGGCATTACAAAGAGCCGGTATCAGCGGCCACCAGTTCCTTTACTGAAGGATCGTCGGTCTTCGGCGGTCAGGCCAATATGTTGCAGGCCATTGAAAATATCTTTGCCGTCTATAATCCCGTGATTATCGCTGCCCATACCACCTGTCTTTCCGAGACCATCGGCGATGATTTAAAACAGATCCGGAAAAAGGCGCTCACTGAGGGCAAGATTCCCGAGGGCAAGTATATGATCAGCGCCTCCACTCCCAGTTATGTGGGGTCGCATGTCACCGGCTTTTCGACCATGGTCAAGTCCATGGCAGGCCTTGCTGAGACCACCGGCAAGAAGAACGGCAAGGTGAATATTATCCCCGGCTGAGTAGAGCCGTCGGATATGGAAGAGATCAAGCGGCTGACGACGATGATCGGCGTCAAGACCATCATGTTTCCTGATACCTCAGGCGTTTTGAATGGCCCGTTGTCCGGGGAGTACAAAATGTTTCCCGATGGCGGCACCACGGTGGAAGAACTCATATCAGCCGGTGATTCCATCGGCACCCTGGCCCTTGGCGAATGGTGCTCCGCCGCGGCGGCCCATGAACTCGATACCAAGAACAAGGTTCCCTGTCAGGTTCTGGATATGCCCTTCGGCCTGAAGGCCACCGACCGGTTTATTGACGCCCTGCGCATCATCGCCGGGGTCACGGTGCCGGATGAGCTTACCCTGGAGCGGGGGCAGCTGGTAGACATGATCTCTGATATGCATCAGTACCTGTACCACAAAAAAGTGGCGCTGGTAGGTGATCCTGATCAGCTCATTGCCATGACCGAGTTCCTGGTCTCCATGGATATGTGTCCGGTGCATATTATTACCGGCACGCCCGGCAAGGGATTTGAACGCCGCATCAAGGAGATTACCAAGGACATGCCGTTTGCGGTCAATGTCAAGGCCAAGGGCGATATGTTCCTGCTCCATCAGTGGATGAAGAACGAGCCGGTGGATCTGATTATTGGGAACACCTACTGCAAGTATATTGCCCGCGATGAAGATATCCCGCTGGTGCGCTGGGGCTTCCCCATCCTTGATCGTCAGGGACATCAGTATTTCCCGACGGTGGGATATAAGGGTGCTCTGCGACTGCTGGAGAAGATTTTGGGTGTCATTCAGGATCGTAAGGATCGGGATGATCCGGAGTCAAAATTCGAGCTGGTGCTGTAACGAATGTTTAACAACCAGGAACCACGAATGGACAGAGATGAACACAGGTAACTGCTGAGGATCAAAAACAAATCTGTGCGATTTCAGACCTCGTCAATCATGGATAAGCAATAGCCTTGGAACCCTCTGTTTCATTGA
>DYDK01000034.1 GCA_020717935.1 Desulfocapsa sp. | reverse complement strand
GGACATGATTGCACTCAGATTTAGGTTAGATTTGGTTGCGGCGATTGAACAGGTAAGCGAGCTTGCGAGACTCCGAAACCGCAATCGTAGTTGTGCTACGATGAGGATTTTGTGATTGAGCCGCAGCCAAAGATAGCCTGAAGATGAGATGCAATCTGTTCAAGTTATTTGTGGACAGTCCCTAAGTCCGAAGAAATCTTGACAGTGTGGCTTCGATGTTTATCATTTTGGCCGAATTCAGGTAAAAAAGCAACGGAATAGGGCAGGCCCAGAGTTTACCCTTCCAGTTTCATCATACATCCAGAAAAAAGAGGAACAACAATGACAACTCAGACTACGACCCATGAATTTCAGGCCGAGACCAAGCGACTTCTCGATATTGTTATTCATTCCCTGTATACCGAGCGGGATATTTTTGTCCGTGAGCTTATCTCCAACGCATCGGATGCCCTCGAAAAATTCCGGCACGAGAGCCTTACCGCAGACGATGTTTTTGATGCGCATCTCCCCCTTGAGATCAGCATTGATCTTGATGAAGAGAAACGCACCATGACCATTACTGATACTGGTATCGGCATGAACAGACACGAACTGGAGGCCAATCTCGGCACCATCGCCCATTCCGGTTCCAGCTCGTTCATGAGCGGTCTGGCCGAGGCTGCTAAAAAGGATGTGAGCCTGATTGGGCAGTTTGGTGTGGGATTTTATGCCGCTTTCATGGCCGCTGGGGAGGTACGGGTGCAAAGCCGTTCCTGGGATGGTTCCGAAGGGCATGAATGGGTTTCCGATGGTGCTGGCACCTACTCCATCAGCGAGGTTGCTGGTTTGCAGCGCGGAACCAGGATCATTATGGCGTTAAAAGATGATGCCCATGACTATGCCAAAAAGTGGAAGGTAGAAAATATCATCAAACAGTATTCCTCTTTTGTGCCTTTCCCCATCAAATTGGCCGGAGAGACGGTCAATACCGTATCGGCCTTGTGGACTCGCAGCAAGAGCGAGATCACCGAGCAGGAGTACACCGATTTTTACAAGTTCATCGCTACGGCCCATGATGAACCCCAGTATCGTCTTCATTTTTCTGCGGATGCGCCGCTGGCCATCAAAGCACTGCTCTTTGTTCCCAAAGAAAATTTTGAGATCATGGGTTTTGGTCGTGTTGATTCTGGGGTTAATCTTTATTGCCAGCGCATTCTTATTGACCAGCATTCGGAAAATGTTCTGCCAGAGTGGTTGCGATTTTTGAAAGGGGTGATGGACAGCGAAGACCTGCCGCTGAACATTTCTCGTCAATCCTTGCAGGATAATGCCTTGTTGGCCAAGTTGCGCAAGGTTATCACCAAACGATTCCTCAAGTTCCTTGATGAACAGGCCCAGGAAAATCCCGAGGCTTATCTTGCTTTCTGGAAGACCTTTGGTATTTATCTCAAAGAGGGGATCACTTCGGACTATGAGTTCCAAAAAGAGTTGGGTAAGCTGGTTCGCTTCGAGTCTTCGCGCTCAGAAGCGGGCACGCCTATTGCTCTTGCTGCCTATGTGGAGCGGATGAAGGAAGGGCAGGAGGCTATTTATTATATCAATGGTTCCAGTCGGGCCGCCATTGAGGCAGGGCCCTATGTGGAGTCGTTTACTCAGAAAAATATCGAAATCCTCTATACCCTCGAACCCATAGACGATTTTGTTCTCAGCCATCTTGCCGAATTTGATGGCAAAAAACTGATCTCAGCCGACCGTGCTGATCTTGATTTGAGCAAGAATGAGACTCTCGAGGAGAAGAAAGAGGGAGAGCATCTGGAAGATGGGGCCAAGGCGGTGCTGATCAGTTGGTTGAAGGCGACTCTGGCCGATAAGGTGGCCGATGTCATTGAATCCAAACGCCTGGTGTCGGCTCCGGCCATGATTGTCAATCCTGATAATTACATGACCTCATCCATGGAGCGGATTATGGCTGCCAGTCGCCGTGAAAAGGGGCAGGAGGCTGTGACCAGCAAAAAGAATCTGGAGATCAATACCACCAGTCCGCTCATTCAACGGTTGGCGGCCCTGCAAAAAAGCGACGAGGCCTTTGCCGCTGAAGTAGCCGCCCAGATCTATGATAACGCTATGATTCAGGCGGGTCTGGTGGTTGATCCTTTGACAATGGTGGAACGAAATTATCGCATTCTTGGTCGGGCTCTTGGTGGGGAGTGACATAATTCTTGAAAAAAAAAGGGCGACGGGCTATATCACTTGATAATTTCCATGCTGGTTTCCTGATTTCCCTTTTTTAAAGGAGAAAAGACGATGTCCTCCCCCATTTCCTTCATTTATCATACGGTAAGCCGTCTGATTATCGGCATTCTCCTGCTGGTGATGACCGGTTGCACGAATCATCCCGTCCAGAATATAGCCTCGGATATCGGTCTTATCAAGATCGGCACCACCACCCGTCAGGAGGTGCTGTCGTTCCTTGGTGAGCCGGATACCATGAAACAGATTTCAGAGGGGGTTGAAGAGTGGACTTATCAGGAGGAGACCCGCTCTTCGTTGCAGCGAATGCCGGTGGCGGACAAGATGTTTTCAGCCCAGGGGTATATGCTGGCCATTTTGACGATCAACGGCAATATTGTCACCGCAGCCCGTTATGGTAGTTACGATAAGGATGAATTTGACTGGCGGGATGATTATGGCTGGCAAAAAAAGACATCCCCAGCTGAGGCAAAGAACCGTGGCCAATGATGGAGGAACTGTACAAAGACAGACCGGATCTCTTCCATGCGCATTTCAAGTCGGGGCCTTCGTCGCCACTCGCTTGTCTTTTTGGTCTCAACTTGAATGCGATTGGAGTAAGTGATTGTCGTGACAGATCGTTTTGAAACTATCCGTCATCGAATGGTGCAGGAGCAACTGGTCAGCCGTGACATTCATGATCCCCGGGTGCTGGAGGTCATGGCTGCTGTTCCTCGCCATCTCTTTGTTGATGATGCCATGCAGGCCAATGCCTACGGCGATTATCCCTTGCCCATCGTTGACGGGCAGACCATCTCCCAGCCCTTTATTGTCGCTTTTATGACCCAGGCCCTGCAACTCACTGGAAGAGAGAAAGTTCTGGAGATTGGCACCGGCTCTGGCTATCAAGCGGTTATACTTTCCAAGTTGTGTTCGCAAGTGTATACCGTTGAACGGTTTAACAGCCTGCTGGCGGGTTCAAGGCGGATTTTTGATCGTCTGCGTTGTTATAATATTCAGTCCAAACTTGATGATGGCACCATGGGCTGGCCCGAACATGCTCCATACGATGCGATTATGGTAACGGCTGGCGGCCCGGAGATCCCTGAACCTTTGATAGCTCAATTGGCTGACCCAGGGCGGATGGTGATTCCGGTTGGTCAGCAGGATGCACAGGAATTGCAGTTAGTGGTGAAGAAAGATGGGGATATTCAAGTGCACTTTCTGGAATCCGTCCGTTTTGTCAATTTGATCGGCGCACATGGCTGGCAAGAGTGAACGGACTCTCAAGGAGTCAAACTTCCTGATGGCAGTTTGACTCCTTGAGAGTCCGTTCAGAATCAAGTTGGCATGTATTTCTTGTTTCTATCCAATTAAAGCAAGAGGGTTGTCACTTTCGAACTCTTCGCTTGCCTGAGCAACGGCTTAGAGAATGGTGCAGTTGGCCACAACCCCTTTTCCACCTGCAGCGCTTTTCTGGTAAAGATCCCATAAGTGCTCGTCTACCCGTTTTTGATGCGTAGTGGTCTCTGTGTTCATGAAACGACGGGCAGCACGAGGCCCGGCATTATAAGCGGCATAAGCGGCACGGGCGGCATAGCTGGGGGTCTTCGTCTCCTCAGCCACTTTGATGGCGTATTGCTTAAAATAACGCATCAGAATCTGGTTTCCAGCCTGGATGTTGTAGGTGACATCTTCTTGTAACCTTTCCATATCATACAATCCCCGCCACACATGCTGATTGATCTGCATGATGCCGATTCCGCCGGCCTCCGAACGAAGGACAACAATCTTATCACCTTTTCGTTCATATTGTTGCCAGCAACTTTCAATCATGGCGGTGGCTGGAACCAGATTGTGATACACCGTGGCAAATTGTGGACTCAGGTCATCCTGTTTGCTCTGTTGTTTGGCGCTGGCATTCAGGAGATGGCCAATGATGCGACTATACTCCGGCAATTCTTCGGCGCTGGGAACCCAGAATTTCAACTTTTCCCGCAGCTCAGGAGCAAGGTTTGCTGGCGCTGTTCCCGCATAAGCGGAGGGAACAAGAAAGTTTAACAGGGTGTGCATGGTGGTGTTTTTTGGCGCCGGCTGCATGAGTTCTGATTTACTTTCTGGCACTGGATTTGCTGGCATGTCGGGTTGAGTTTCTGGTTCTCTTTCCGGTTGAGACAAGGGGACAGGACTGGATTCATGGATGGATTTGCGTACGGATTCCAGTGTCGATTCCAGTGCAGGGCCAGCAGGTATGGATGCTGGTGGTGAGTTGACGGGTGATGGTTTTACCTCTGGGCCTGATTCCAATGCCGGTGCGGGCACAGCTAAAGACTCTGCGGCCGGTGCGGACAGTTGCTCTTCTGGTGCTGGCACTGGGAGGGCGTCAGGGGGGAGCTCTGGTACTGGCTGGAAATGAAGGAGCTCTTGCAGGGCTGGGTCCACCTGCCAGTCAAACTTGAGGAGATCCTCTTTACTGCTGGTGCTGCTGGCGGGCTCCAACATGCGAACCATGCGTCGCAAACCATCCGTCGTTATATGAATGCCAAGTCCGGGAGCGGCACTATCCAATACCAACAGGGCGTCTCCAGCACCCATAAACGACATATAACGAAGCAACTGTTTTTGCATTAAGCTGTTTTTGCCTGTGCTGCTTTCGATAATAGGTCGTAAGTGTTCCCAGATATCAACAAAGAGCACTCGCAAAGGATCGCCCGCATCGGCGGGGGTCTGGCCGGTAAGAATCATCAGGAGTTGATAACGACTGGTGATGAGGAGGTCGAAGAGTTGTTCTTCGTGTAATGAGTGGCCAAGATCAGCGCTGAGTTTCTTGACAACAAAGACCAGAAAGGCGTCCAGGGGTTCAAAGGCATGCTGTAATTTCTCCATCTCCTCAAAACCAAGGGGTGGTTGGGCTGGCAGGGGGGCTGGTTGTGTCTGGGCATCAGAGACAGTCAGGAGGAGCGGGACAATCAGTCCGTCGTTTTTGATGCGTAAGGTACCCGCACTGAGTGTTTTTAAGGCTGCCTCCAGGGGGGCAATGTTTTCGGGAGAGATAGAGGAGTGAAGCAGGGCCATAATTTCTTGCTGGGGCATGGCCAGATCAAAACGAAACCGCTCCAGGCGGGGGTGGAGAAAACGCTTGGAGAGCTCCCATGCAAATCCCGTGACCACCGGCTTGCCGCCTTTTTCGTTGTAAACGGCTGAATCAATGATGCGATAGTGTAACTGCCATTGCGGATCAACGAAAAAGCTGAGGCGCATAAGGATGGAGCCGCTCCATTTGACCGTTGAGGGCAGAATGCCGAGGGAATCAAATCCCATGCCAGCACTGGCGTTACAGCTAAAATACGGATCACCATTGCGGATGGTTAATTGGGGATCAGAGATGTGCAGATAGTTATACGACCCTTCCTGAAAAAGGACAATCGGGCGATTTTCTTGCGGGGCAAAAGAGTCCGTCAGGGCGTTTTGCAGGACTTTGATACGCACAAAAAGTGGCAATTCGACGATTGCCGCAAACACACGGGATGGGGCCATTGCCAGCACGAAAAAGAGCAGGCCAGACAGGAACAATGAATGAAGGATGTGCCGCATAAAGAAGGCGCTTCGTAGAATCGTAAGTTCCGATTCCCTAAGGGCCTGTCCACAAATAACTTGGACATGATTGCGCTCAGATTTAGGTTAGATTTGGTTGCGGCGATTGAACAAAACCGCAATCGTAGTTGTGCTACGATGAGGATTTTGTGATTGAGCCGCAGCCAAAGATAGCCTGAAGATGAGATGCAATCATGTCCAAGTTATTTGTGGACAGGCCCTAAGGGAAAAGATGATGAATCGTTCCCATCATTTACCATTTATCCCATGAAACTTAAAACTTTTTTCTTCTCATGTACGAAATAAAACCAGAGCAATCAATCGCATTATTACAGGAACTGCATATCCTGACCGCCGACGGGAAGATGAATCAGGACAGCCGTCGCAAACTCAAACAGGTTTATCATCTGGCCCAGTTCATTGAGCCGCTGATGCAGGAAATTGTGAATGATCAGCAGGAAATTCATCTTGTGGATCATGGGGCTGGCAAGTCGTATCTGGGCTTTATTCTCTATGATCTTTTTTTTCACAAGTTGGTAAAGGATGGCAAGTACCCAGGGGGATCGCATATCTATGGCATTGAGAGCAGGGATGAGCTGGTACAAAAATCCCAGGAACTCGCGCGAAGGTTGGGATTTTCCGCCATGTCCTTTGTGAATCTGTCAGTGCTGGAGTCCATTGCTTCTCCCTTGCTGCCAAAACGGGTTGATGTAGTGACCGCTCTTCATGCCTGTGATACGACCACCGATGATGCCATCCAATTTGCTCTGCAAAAAAAAGCGCGATATGTCGTGCTGGCTCCGTGCTGTCAGGCGGAAGTCGCTGCGGTGCTGAGAAAAAACAAAGGGAAGCAGTTGGGTGGCAATATCCTTGTCGAGATGTGGCGGCATCCACTGCATACCCGAGAATTCGGCAGTCATATCACCAATGTCCTGCGCTGTCTGCAACTGGAGTCGTACGGCTATCAGGTGAGTGTCACTGAGCTGGTGGGCTGGGAGCATTCCATGAAAAATGAGTTGATTATTGCCACATTTCACGATCTGCCGCGCAAGCGACCACAACAGCGCCTACAAGCGTTGTTGCAACTTTTGGGCCTTGAAGAGATGGGTTCGCGTTTTTGTTGAGGTGCTTGCCCCCAATTCTTGCCGCGAGAAAACAGGAGGAGAGCAGGGATAGCATCTTGACAAAGAGGACAACTCTTTGCTACTTGTTGAACTGGAATCCGTCGTAAAAAATAACTCATACTTTTTTGCTTCATGAACGGCATCCCCCAAGAGGACTTTACCCCAAGGGCACTTCCTGCGGGGCGTAATAGGCCGTATAGATTTCTTAATGGCCACTAAGTCTCCTTGTGAGGCGAAATTGAGAACCCTCTCCTTGGGCCACTTGTACGGCCCTTTTCATCTGACCTATAACGAGACATGCTTGAATTACGCTTTATTCGGGAAAATCTGGAACTTGTAAAGGAAAAGACCTCCAAACGGGGTGGAAATGTAGATAAACTTGTCGATTTTGCCGCTGTTGACCAGGAACGGCTCACTCTGCTGGCCGAGGTTGAGGGGTTGAAAGGCAAGCGCAATACGGTCTCGAAAGAGATTGCCATCCTGAAAAAAGGCAGTCTCGAAGACCTTGCCAAGGCCGAGCCGATGGTCATTGAGATGCGCCAAACCTCGGAACGGATCAAGGAGCTTGACGAGAAATTAGACAAAATTCAGGAACGACTGCAAGAAATCGTCATGGCCATTCCCAATCTGTGCAGCGATTCGGTGCCGGTGGGTCAGAGTGAGAACGATAATGTTGAGGTCAGGCAATGGGGAGAAAAACCCCGTTTTTCTTTCCAGCCCAAGCCGCATTGGGAAGTGGGCGAGGCCTTGCATATTCTCGATTTTGAGCGGGCCGCCAAGATAACCGGTGCCAGATTCGCCTTGCTCACGGGGCTGGCCTCCAGACTTGAGCGGGCCTTGATTAACTTTATGCTTGATCTACATACCCAGCGACATGGCTATACAGAGGTTCTTCCGCCATTTCTAGTGAATTCCGCCTCTATGACCGCTACTGGCCAGTTGCCAAAATTTGAGCAAGATCTTTTTCGCATCCAGGATTGGGATCTGTACCTGATTCCTACCGCCGAGGTGCCGGTCACCAATATGTTTCGCGATGAAACCCTGGAAGAAAGCGTCTTGCCGGTCAAATTAACGGCCTACACGCCCTGTTTCCGATCCGAAGCGGGATCGCATGGCCGAGACACCCGCGGCCTGATCCGGCAGCATCAGTTTGATAAGGTTGAGCTGGTTAAATTTACCAGGCCGGATGAATCTGCCCGTGAGCTGGAATCGTTGCTGGCGGATGCTGAGGAGGTGCTGCAACTCCTCGGTCTGCATTATCGGGTGGTCAAACTCTGTAGCGGTGACCTTGGCTTTTCCGCCACCCAGACCTATGACATCGAGGTCTGGCTTCCCGGCCAGGAAACCTATCGGGAAATATCCTCCTGCTCCAATTTCTTAGATTTTCAGGCCCGTCGTGGCGGTATCCGCTATCGTCCCAATGGTCAGAAAAAAAGTCAATTGGTACACACCCTCAATGGTTCGGGCCTGGCAGTGGGCCGAACACTGCTGGCTATTCTCGAAAATTGCCAGCAGGAAGATGGTTCTGTGCGGATTCCGGAGGTTCTGGCCTCTTATTTTGAGAAGAAATTTTAGAGACCGTTGCTGAAAAAGCAAAAGCTTTTTCTTGAAGGGAGTATTGTGCTCGTTATCCTCCTCGCCATCATCGACGGAACCCCACCATGGTATTCTCGGTAATTGGTGGTGAAAAAGACAGGAACAGAGTACAAACGAGCGTTCCATGCATCGCTCACCACCACGAAACTGGCAAAACTACTTTGTGATAGCGTTGAAGATCTCTGGAAGCTGTTGAAAATGGCGGCCCACATCCTGGGGACGGTGGGCGTCAGAACCTGCAAAGAGCGGAATCTCACGGTTGATGGCCATTTGAATAATGGCGGGGGCGGGGAAAGGATTGCCACGAATGGGAATACCGGAAGTGTTGATTTCCAGGCCCATCTTTCTTGTCTTCATGACATCGAGCAGCTCTTCGATCTGTTGCCAGTGACCGGCAGTTAATTGCAGGTCGGGCTGAAAACGCAAAGCTGCATCAAGGTGACAGACCTTGGTGCCGGGGAGAACGGCCACTGCTTCGATCAGGGCCTTGAAGTAGTTTTCCAGGACACCTGCATTGCCAGTTTCGCTGATGGCCTGGATGTTTCTTTGCTGGCTGCTGACTAAGTTCAAGTCAAAGGGCTGGCTATCAACCGGCATGAAATGGTAGGAAACCCCCACCTGTGCCCAGGAGCGTTTGCTCAGGCGATCCAGCAATTCCTGTTGCTGGGTCACACTGTACCCCACCTCAACGCCCAAGCCAATGGTCAGTTGGTCGCCGTAGTGTTCCTGGAGTTTTTGTCCTTCTGCAAAGTAAAGGTCAAAATCATCTTCGGTTAACCAAGTGGTGTCAAAATAGTTGACCCCACTTGCTTCCATGTGCTCAAGAAAAACGATCTCTTCCAGACCCTTGTCAATGGCGCACAGCACATACTCCTCCATTGTGCCCACCGCATGGTGACAATAGCGGGTGTGCATGTGGCTGTCGCACTGAAGATTGATGAGCGGATAACGGGTCTTCACGGGATGACTACTGGCTCTCAGGCATTGCCTTTGGGAAAGAAGTGGACGATGCCATCGATGGCCGAAGTATCACAGACATGGCCGATGTCCAGTTCAAGGTCGAGAAACTCCCCAATTCCGTCAATGTTTAAGGACAAAGCGGGGCCATCCGGCAAATGATAGATCAAAGTTTGCGTCTTGGCAAAATTGATAGGACGGACAAAGAGTTTCATGTGGTTTTCCTATGCTTGTTGATTCTCAATTATAATCAATATAAAGGGCAGAGCTTGTTGGTACTGATGAGGACTATAAGGATTATCAGGGTAATGTGCAAGAAATATAAGAAAGAGGCGGCAAGGGCCGTGTCGGATGTATGAATAGGTTTGACAGTGAAATAGTATATGCTTATTATCAAAAATTCTATGAACCCGTTAATTTTCCCGTGTTGTACGGGATTTCTTTTTACGAGAAGGTGAAACCATGACTGAGCATAACATGTCCGGCAAAGAGAAGGTTCTCTTTGGCAAAGCAACCAATCCCTCCAATATCCTGCCGCAAAAACTGACCCTGGACAGCAGGATAAAGTTCCGCTGCCATCCTGGAGTGAGTTGTTTTACCACCTGTTGCGGCGGGATTAAAATTATTCTCACCCCCTATGATATCCTGCAACTCCGAAAGCGCTTAAATATGCCGGCCCATGAATTTCTGCATCAGTACGCTACTCCCGTCTATCTTGAGCAGACCGATATGCCAGGGGTCGCCATTAAGTTACGGGAAGATAACCAGAAATGTCCTTTTGTGACCCCTGAAGGGTGCACCGTTTACACGGATCGCCCCTCTGCCTGTCGCTATTATCCGGTAGGTATGGCCGATTTTCATGAAGGCGGTGACAACAAGAGCAAGGATGGCGATCAAAATGATGAGGAGAAATTCTTTTTTATTGTCAAAGAAGAGCACTGCAAGGGTTTTGAGGAAGATAAGGAGTGGACAGTGCGGGAATGGCGGGCCGATCAGGGCGTGGATCTGCGCGATGAGATGAACAAGGAATGGCTGCGCCTGGTTATGCGACGAAAATCCTTCGGGCATCAGGCCAGCCTTTCCGAGCAGGCCAAACGCATGTTCTTCATGGCTTCCACCGACCTTGATCATTTCCGCTCCTTTGTCTTTGAAAGTTCCTTCCTCGATACCTTTATTATTGATGATGAAACCGTGGCCAAAATCAAAGAAGATGATGTGGAATTAATGCTCTTTTCCTTCAAATACCTGGCTGCCACCTTGTTTGGCGCCCAGACCATGAAGATTCGCGAGGATAAAATTCAGGCCAAAGTCGGCGAGATCAAACAACGACAGGACGAGTCGGTGATCGAATCGGTCGAGGAATATGAGCGGATCAAGAAGGAAAGAGAGATGGAAGAAAAGAAGTAACTATTGCCTGAACGAAAACCGCATAAAACTCACAAAAACAAACTGTTAGCCCTCGGAGCAATATGAACACAATCATCAAAAATTACAATTTTGACGGTGTTTGGCATTTTACTGACAGGGCCAATCTCGACTCCATTGAAAAGAACAAAGGACTACTTTCTCTCGGTGAACTTGAACGGAGAGGTATTGAAATTCCTTTGCCTGGTGGCAATGAGTGGAGTCATGATGCCGACAGAAATAAGAACCTACACGAATATGTCCATCTTGCGTTCGTTGATGACCATCCAATGCTTTTTCGAGCAAAAGAGGATAATAGGATAAAAGACCTGAATCCGTGGCACAGTAATTGCTGAAAGCGCTCATAATATCTTGATATTTAA
>DYDK01000242.1 GCA_020717935.1 Desulfocapsa sp. | reverse complement strand
CTCCTGCGTCCCATAACTCCGGTGTCCAGCGGAAATATGGGTAAAGGACAGGTGTTGTCAGGGCTAACAAGGCCGCGCATCTGTTTTTCAATGTGCCGCTAGGTGGTCTGAATGGCAGATTCTGTTACGAACTCTTTTATGACAACAATCAGCCCTGTTCTGATTGTCCGATCATCCGTGGTGAAAAAAACTATAGCACCTGTCTTGAAGTAAGGTCTGCTGGGCAAGGGGAGAGGATCTTGCTCGTATCGTATTCCAAACTGGATGATCACAGTGAAGGCAAAGAGCGTTTTGTTCACCTGGCGAAAGACATTACCGAAAATAAACGATTAGAGGAAAATTTCTACCAGTCTCAGAAAATGGAAGCCCTTGGCAGTCTGGCCGGTGGCATTGCCCATGATTTCAACAATATCCTTACCGCTATTCTTGGTTTGGCACATCTGGCGCAACGCAATCTGCAACCAGAAACAGCAGTGATGGAAGACCTTCGTCAGATTATCATCGTTGTGAAGAGAGCTTCTGCGCTTATCCGCCAGATTCTCGAATTTAGTCGCCGTGGTAAGCCTGCGTTGCAGGCCCTTCGGCCACATTTGATTCTTGAAGAGGTGCTGCCGTTACTGCGCGCCAGTCTGCCCACAACTATTGAGATGGTGGTGGATATAGACCCGGATTGTGGTGTTGTTCGTGCCGATCCATCGCAGCTGCATCAGGTTGTTATGAATCTGTGCACTAATGCCTTTCGCGCCATGGAGGGCACAAAAGGGGTGTTGGCTATTTGTCTTTCCCGTCAGGAAAAAATAGTTGCTGGTCGAGATGATGAAAATGATGAAAAGGCCCATTTTTATGTCGTTCTGACTGTCCGTGATACTGGAAAAGGCATGGCCCCGGATATCGTTTCTCGTATTTTTGAGCCTTATTTTACGACTTCTGTAAAAGGAAAAGGCTGTGGTTTGGGGTTGGCAGTGGTTCATGGGATTATTAAAGGGTATAATGGCTTTATTGAAGTGGAGAGTACGGTGGGTGAAGGAAGCGCCTTTCATGTGTATATCCCTGCTCTGAAAGAAGGTGCCCTCGTGTCAGAAATAAGAGAAATGCCGGAGATGAATTTGATGGGCAAGGAACATATTCTGGTGATTGACGATGAACCCTTGCTGGTGAAAATACATCAGAGAATCTTGGAAGATTACGGTTACACGGTGACAGGGGTGAGCGACAGTAGAGAGGCCTTGAAAAAAGTGCTTGCGGAGCCGGAGCTGTTTGATCTGGTTATTACTGACCAGACCATGCCAGGGCTTACCGGTGATGAACTGGCCTCCGCTATTTTGAAGGTTGCTCCCGTCATGCCTATCATTCTCTGTAGCGGTCATAGTGATCCGTTCTCACCTGAGAAGGTCTTCTCTTTGGGCATCAAAAAGTATCTGCAAAAGCCAATGGGAGCGGATGAACTCGTCAGGACGGTGAGAATGGTACTTAATGAACACAACGAACTGAATGTATAAGGAATCGAGTCCCTAAAGTGATTTTGGCTCCCTGTCAGGTCTGTGAGTGTCGTATTTTCGTTGTAATGGGCAAGCGGTTGGTGGAGGTGTTTGTTAAGGGTCTGGATGATCTTTGTTGCAATTTCGGAGAATTTGATTGACAAGGGGGGATAACTTGTGTAATTAAGCACCGTTTTCAATGATGTGCCGGGATAGCTCAGTCGGTAGAGCAACGGACTGAAAATCCGTGTGTCCCTGGTTCGATTCCTGGTCCCGGCACCAGTAAATTCAAGGGGTTAAGCAGTTTCTGCTTAACCCCTTTTTTGTTTCGTTATATGCCAGTTATATTTTGGCGAGAGGTGGCGGGGCCTGTCAGGATTACGACATCAAAGAAAACCGCCTCCTTCTCAAACAAAAGAAGCGGCCAGTTGCGCCATAAAGAAAACAAATCCTGGAGTAAAGCTATCTGGTAATTTTCCGATACCAGACCTCGTCAATCATGGATAAGCAATAGCCTTGGAACCCTCTGTTTCATTG
>DYDK01000241.1 GCA_020717935.1 Desulfocapsa sp. | reverse complement strand
AGAAAGTCAAGTAGATTGGCACAGGTTTTGGAAAGCAGGTTCCATGCCAGTTTGACAATTTTTTTCAAGAAATTTAGCCATGCTGTCCTCCTTTGAGAAATAGATGTGTTAGGGCCTCGGCAAGAATAAATTGTTCCGTATTGCGCAGGATTTTCAGTCATATTCGAGGAGCGGAAAGAGGCGCATAGCAGGGCTATGTAACTCTTTTCGCGACGAAGAAGATGACTGAAAAGACCAGCAAAACGGGATGATTTATTCTTGCCGAGGCCCTTACAAGTAAACCGCATAGTTGTATATAACATGAACATTCTGTAATTACAATAAGTTGATTCGTTTTTGATGTGTTAAGTTAATGACATTGAGCGACAATGAGAGCACAGAATAAACCACATTGATGCTGATTTCTGAACAATTATTGTGACCTCGTCTGTGAAACACGAGACCGGCATGAGCTGTCAGGCAACCGACACGAGGGATGGGACGGTTGATACCATTGTCGCCATTTCTACCCCACCAGGCGCCGGCGGCATCGGGGTCATCCGTATGAGCGGGCCTCGGGCCTTGTCTGTCCTGCGCCAAATCTTCAATCCCCACAATCCAGACTGCTGTTTTCATAGCCATCAACTCTATTACGGTCATATTTATACCCATAGCCCCGTGGCCTCATCAAAAATCGTTGATGAAGTTCTGGTCGTGTATATGCGTGCCCCCAAGACTTACACCCGCGAGGATGTGGTTGAGATTCACGGTCATGGCAATTTCCTTGCCCTTCACTCCATTCTTGAACTTCTCCTCTCTTTTCCGGTGCGACTGGCTGAACCTGGTGAGTTTACCAAGCGGGCCTTTCTCAATGGCCGCATTGACCTGACCCAAGCTGAGGCGGTTATTGATCTTCTGTCAGCCCGCACCCGTAAAGGCGTGGAGATGGCGCAGGCACAGCTTGCGGGCCGACTCTATGAGCAGGTGGATGCCATCCGTCAAGTTTTGGCCCGCATGCGGGCATTAGTCGAGGTTGCCATTGATTTTCCTGATGAAGATATCGAGATTATTAATCATGCTGCGTTGAGCCAAGAGTTTGAAACAATGGTCAGATTGCCGTTGGCCTCTCTGCTCCAGCATTCCCGTCAGGGTCGCATCTTTCGTGAAGGGATCAGCGTGGTCATTGCCGGACTGCCCAATGTGGGCAAATCCAGCCTGCTCAATACCTTGCTCCAGTCCGAGCGGGCCCTGGTTACCGCCATCCCTGGAACCACTCGTGACACCATTGAGGAGTATCTTGATATTGAAGGAATACCGGTACGCATCATTGATACTGCTGGGATTCGGGAGAATGCTGAAGAGGTTGAAGAACTGGGAATCCTGCGGGCTAGGCAGCAGATAGAACAAGCAGATCTGGTACTCTTTTTGATTGATCTGGCCAAAGGGATCCGTGCCGAGGATCAGGAACTCTTTGATCGCATTCAGCATAAACCGGTGATTCTGGTGGCCAACAAAATTGATCTCCTGGCAGGAGGGTCTCCCTGTTTAGCAGAATTTTCCCCGCACACCCTGGCACATGTATACATCTCCGCCAAAGGGCAACAGGGGATCGACGAACTGAAACAGGCCATCTTCAAGGCCGTGGCTGGCAATCAGGGTCAGTGGGAAGATGCTGGATGTGCGCCCAATCTTCGTCATCAGAATGCCCTATCTCGAGCCTATACAGCCAGTGATCTCATTCTGCATGGACTTCAGTCCTCAACCAGTTGTGATCTTCTGGCCGTTGATCTTCAGGAGTGCCTGGCTGAACTCGACAGCATCGTCGGCATAACCACTACCGAAGATATCCTTGACCTGGTCTTTCAGCAATTCTGTCTGGGAAAATAAGAGTAATTCATTCACAAAGAGGATGAGAGAAGTCTGGCATACCCTATTGTAACAAATCCCGATACCGTTCAGGGTTATGAGCAATGATGTCAGGATAATCTTAACTGAAGTTTCCCGTTTTTTTATCTCACTTTCATCAATTCGGTGGAATTGG
>DYDK01000033.1 GCA_020717935.1 Desulfocapsa sp. | reverse complement strand
CGCTTTGGGATTGCCTCACTGTTACATGGAGCAACTATGCGAAAATCGCTGTTCAACAAGTCTGTGTCCATTGTTAAAGGATTCACCTGAATGCTTAGAACAGCAGAACATTTCTGACACGAGAAAGTAATAGTCTTCCATTCTCGTCCAGATTCTGTATTGCTAATTGTCTCGGTTAAATTTGTTGTGCTTGTATCGGATTCGCATTTTGGACAAATAGTTTTCATTTTACACCTTATGTAGAAATTTTTAAGGACATAACCGTTTATTATACAGAATTAATAAAAAAAATCCGTGTTGAAAATAGGGCACAATTTTATGAAATGCGCCAAGGCAACTTGACTTCTTACACAATGAACTGTATTTTTTGAAAACGAAGCTGCGCTTGTCGAATAACGATAAAGGGAGTTCCCCTGAAAGCTTATCGGAACCTAACCATCCCCTGTTTTTTTTACACGACATTGTTGAGTAACGAAATGAACTTTCTGAAAAATCATTGCTTTCTGCTGCTCTTTCTTATGCTCCCGTGCTCCTCTCACGGGTTTGCCAGCCAACTCCAGGAGCAACAGACAATAGAAATGACAGCGGCTCCTGTCAATGATACCTTTCCATCACCATCAGTACCCGTCGTGGAATCACCGTCGTTGCTGCTCTCTACTGCCGCTCCCGCCCCAGAAGTGCAACTCTCCAATCTCACAGATGGGGAAAGGAAGTGGTACCAATGCTTTCAGGAAGGGGTTCCTTTCTTTGACGGCTGGAAAAAGATCACAGAAATGGTCATTGAAAGGTTCCCTGAACACGAACGAGAGCAGAGAATGGCGGCTATGCAGGCATTGGGTCTGAAAATTGGCTATGAATGGAGTCGTGACAATCGGGTTCGCAAGGTGAATACCGATATGTTACGAGCCTGGGGAAAGGATCTGTGTCAGGCCGGTTCTCAGAATCATGTGCAGCTGGCCCAGGTGATCTCCAAAATTGATGGCGAAATGAACAACTTGCTTCATCGCCAATAAGGCTTTTCCCGATTCCCTCAGCCCCTTATCGTTCGTACCGTACTCACCTCGCACTCCAAACTGCCATCGTGGAGAAGCACCTCAATCTGATCACCTGCGTTCACCTGCGAGCTGGTCATTACGATTTCGTCCCCTTTTCTTCCTTCCTTCTTTTTTCTGACAATGGCGTATCCTCTGGCCAGAGTGGCCAGAGGACTGACAGATTCCAACCGTGCGGCATGTACCGAAAATGTGGCGCTTTTCCGATAAAGCAGTCCTTGCATCCGCTGAATCATGGTCTGGCTGATATGGTGGAGTTGCTGAGCCTGAAGGGTCAGCCTGGTAAGCGGTGACTGACTCTGGAATCGGGCCGAAATTTGTGCCAATTTGAAGGATTGGCGCTGCAAAGCCCTTTCCATACAATGCATACTTCGTGAACTGGCGTGGTCCACCTGTAAGCTGAGGTGAGATAAGGTCATATCCAGATTCCCAAGCAGGCGGCGATTCTGCATGACCTGTCGGCTGTAATCATCAAGCGTATGAAATATCAAGCGGATAAGCTGCTGCTTACAACTGAAAACCTGCTGCTGCCAGAAAAACGCGTCAGGAAAAATCTGTTCAGCTGCCCCAGTGGGTGTCGGGGCCCGCAGATCAGCACAAAAATCGGCAATGGTAAAATCAACTTCATGGCCGATGGCCGAAACGATGGGAATAGTTGATGCGACAATGGCTCGGGCCAGGCATTCTTCATTAAAGGCCCAGAGATCTTCCAGTGAACCACCACCCCGACAAAGAACAATCAGTTCGGCATCAAAATGAGCATTAACCCTGACAATGGCCTCGGCAATCTCTTCTGCGGCCCCCGTCCCTTGCACCCGTACCGGAAAAATCTGAATCCTGGCCCCCCACCCTCGATTTTTCCATATTTTGAGAAAATCATGGATCGCTGCCCCTGAAGGCGAAGTCACCACCACAATCTTTCGTGGAAATTTCGGAAGTGTTTTTTTTCGTCCCGCTTCAAAAAGACCCTCATCCGCCAATCGTTTTTTGAGGGCCTCAAATTGCAATTGGAGCAGGCCTGCCCCATGAAAATCAATGGAGTCAACGATAAGCTGATAGTCGCCCCGTGGCTCATACACCGAGATACGGCCATGACAGACCACCTGTTGACCATCACGGAGCTCCTTGGCCAGATATCGTTGCTGCCCCTTGAAAAGAACCGACCGAAGCTGGGCGCCGGCATCCTTGAGGGTAAAATAACTGTGACCGGAGTATGGGCGGGAAAGATTAGAGATCTCCCCACTCACCCGCACAAAGCAAAATTCACCTTCCAGGAGATTGCGTATGGAACGACTGATCTGGGACACGGTGAAGATAACCGCCCCTGCTGATTCGGGAAGAAGTGTCATGAGAATCTAAAAAGGCGATGAAACCACGAACGACACGAAAAATGATAGAGTAAAATGAACCATACCTGCAAACACAAACAATTTCCATCATAAGCATCGTACTTGCCTGTTTTTCTACGAAGTCGTATAGTGTTTTTATTGTTTTTTTATCCCCTGTCTTCTGTCCTCTGCCATTTGTCCGTTGATATATGTCAATAGATCTGCACACCCATTCTCATTTTTCCGATGGCACCATGACTCCTACTGAGCTTGTGGTTTTGGCAAAGGCTAAAAAAATCTCCGCCCTGGCCCTCACTGACCACGACACCATGGCCGGAGTGGAAGAGGCTGTGCAGGCTGGTGCGGAGATGGGGATTGAGGTTGTTCCCGGCATTGAAATCAGCGTGACCAATAAACAGATAGAATATCATATTCTTGGTTATTTTGTTGATCCCCGGCACTATGCCTTTGCGGCCGCCATGCTCAGAGTGCAGGAGGCTCGCGTTGAACGAAATACCAAAATTTTAGAAAAACTCAATGCCTTGGGAATTGCGGTGACGGCTGAAGAATTGCAGACGATCTCACAACCGGGGCAGACAGGCAGGCCACATATTGCACGGCTTTTAGTGCAAAGCGGAGTGGTGGAAACCATGAATCAGGCCTTCAATCAGTTTCTGAAAAAAGGACAGCCCGCCTTTGTTTCTCGTTTCGTCTTTGATGCCGCGGAAGCAGTAGCCCTTATCCGTCAGGCTGGTGGCATTGCGGTTTTGGCCCATCCCGCCTATAATGATCCTGAATTGACTCGCTTGCCAGCCGTTTTGGCCGAATTGGTTCCGGCGGGACTGGAAGGAGTTGAGGTCTATTATCCTACCCACTCGAAGCCGATGAAAAAAAAGATACGAGCACTTGCCAATCGCCATAATCTTCTGTTTACCGGCGGCAGCGATTATCATGGTGAGGTGCGCCCAGGTACCAGTCTGGCGGGCAACGGCAATGTCTTTGTGCCGCCAGAACTGTTAGTGAAGATGAAAGAACAATGGCATCGGCGCAGGTAAGACAAACGAAGGAGCCGCTTGCAGGTAAGCGAAGATATAAATAAAAGAAAATTCAGCGAGAGTTGATTATGAATTCCATCCTGATTGTTGATGACGAGCCGAATTATCTGGTGATTTTGTCCGAGGTGCTCTGCGATGAGGGCTTTGAAATTTTCACCGCCCCAAGCGGCGCCGAAGGTCTGACCTTGGTGCGGGAAGTAGATCTGGATATGGTCATTACCGATATGCAGATGCCGGGCATGAACGGCCTTGAGTTTCTGGCGGCCATCAAAAAAATAAACAGTGGCTTGCCGGTGGTGATGATCACCGCTTTTGCCCAGGTCGATAAGGCCGTGGCCGCCATGCAGGCCGGTGCTTTCAATTATCTGGCCAAACCCTTTTCCAACGATGAATTGATTATCACCATCAACAAGGCCGTTCAGCACTATTCTCTCATTCGTGAAAATATTCGCCTGCGCAAAGCGGCCCTGACCCGCACCGGTTTTTCAGGTATGGTCGGAAAAAATCCACGAATGGCGCAGGTCTATGAATTGATTGAAAAAGTGGCGCCAACCCCATCATCAGTGCTGATCACAGGCGAGAGCGGGACCGGCAAGGAACTGGTGGCTAAGGCCATCCATGCCAACAGCCCTCGACAGGACAAGGCCTTTATCACGGTCAACTGTGCGGCTCTGGCCGAAAATCTGTTGGAAAGCGAACTTTTTGGCCATGAAAAGGGAGCCTTTACCGGAGCCGTGGCCATGCGCAAAGGCCGTTTTGAACTGGCCGATGGCGGAACTTTGTTTCTTGATGAAATTGGCGAGATTCCGCTGGCCTTGCAGTCCAAGCTGTTACGGGCCTTGCAGGAAAAGAGTTTTGAACGGGTGGGTGGAAGCAAAACCCTCTCAGTGGATGTCCGCATTATCAGTGCCACCAATAAAGAACTGCGAGAGGAAGTTGATCAGGGCCGTTTCCGTGAAGACCTGTATTACCGGCTCAATGTGATCCATCTTCTTCTGCCGCCCCTGCGCGAGCGGATGGACGACATTCCTCTGCTGGTGGAATACTTCATCAGCACGGTTTCCGGACGACTTGCAAAACCAGGACTGTCCATCAGCGCTGATGCTCTGCGACTGCTGGTGACGCTGCCTTGGGAAGGCAATGTGCGAGAGCTGGAAAACACCATTGAACGGGCGGCAATCCTTTGTGATAACAACCGCATTGAGGCCGATGATGTCCAACCAGAATCCACAAGTAGAAATGCCCAGGCCACCTGGAGTAAGGAGATGGACCTCAATCAGCTCATCCCTGAAGCCGCAGAACTTAATGATGTCTTGTACGCTGTCGAGGAAAAAATGCTGAATCGGGCCTTACAGGAGACCGGTTTTGTCCAGGCCCGTGCCGCTGAAAGGCTGGGAATCACCAAGAGCCTCTTGCAGTATAAAATGAAGAAATACGGGATTAAGAAAGGCTTGTGATATTTTTGAAAATATCTTGCCCTTATATCTTAGGGACTCGAAAATTACCAATGTACCTGAATTGCGACCAGATTTGGGTTAGATTTGGCTGTGCTGATTGAACAGGTAAGCGAGCACAGCGAGACTCCGAAACCGCAGGCATAATTGTGTTATGTCGAGGATTTTGTGATTGAGGCACAGCCAAAGATGGCCCAAAGATGGGAAGCAAGATGGTATATTGGTAATTTCCGAGTCCCTTATCCCCATCGAGAAAATAGAAATGATTGATACCAGAAATTTCGCACTCCTCCTTACAGATCTTGGCTTTACGCTTATGCGCCAGGCAACTGAGGTGTATGAGAAATCCTTCCCCGCCCTTGACACCCTGCTCAAGGTTGATTCCAGAAATCAGCAAATCATCTATCCTGAAAATGATGGCAAAGGAATTACCGTCACCGACCGAACAACCTGTAATTTCAGCTCTCCTGAGAATTTTGTGGTGCTTGAATGTGTCCCATCGGCTGTTGGACAAAGATTACAAACCTGAGCATATTGTGTCCAATGAAAAATATGGGGCAAGCTACCAGCATCAAACTTGCCATAAATATCGGGGAGGTCTCACCGATTAACTTTGGATGACAGCATGTTGAGCTTTGAGAATGAGGCGTGTTCGGGGGAATTAATTTTATTTCAAAGTGACAGCCAACCGCCAGCGCCTCTTTGTGACAGAAAAACAGCAGGATACTTGTCGGATTGGCAAGCGCTATTTGCTTTGAGGAATTCCCCAGTGCAATTTATTGCGAAGGATGGAGAAGTAGTCGCGATGGGGGGAAATAATAAGTCGCAAGGGGTGTTCAGCCGCTTCGATCTCTATAACTTCATTCTCCTGCATATCCCAAGCCGACTGGCCATCAATGATAATCTTGGCAGAATGGCCAGGGCCATCATCAATCCTGGTGCTGAGTCGGGTTTCTGGCGGCAGGAGGATTGGTCTGCTACTGAGCATGAAGGGACAGATAGGGGTAACGAGAATGGAGGCCAGCCCCGGATAGACCAGTGGCCCACCCGCTGAGAGATTATAGGCGGTGGAGCCGGTGGGGGTCGAGAAAATCAGACCGTCAGCCTTGTAGGTGGTGATATATTCGTCATTAGCCGTGGTGGAAAGTTGCAGAACCCGATCCAGGGTGCCTTTACTGACCACCACCTCATTAAGAGCATAGCGATATTCTGTCGGCTGGCCTTTTCCTGGAAGGATACGAGCCTTAAGCATCATCCGGTTTTCCACGGTCACAGCCCCGGTGATGATCTCATCCAGGGCGATCATTGCCTCATCCTCAATCAGTTCCGTCAAAAATCCCAGGTTTCCAAGGTTGATCCCGATCACCGGAAGAGAGTAATGAGCGGCCCTGTCTGCCACATGAAGCAGGGTTCCATCGCCACCCGCGATAATCAGAATGTCAAAATCCGGCTCAATCTGGTTAATAAAAGAAATAATTCCTTTTCCTTGCAGCCACTTACCAAGAAGGTTGGCAAAGGCCTCAGCCCGCGCGTGATCTTTTTTGACGATAATTCCCGCCCGTCGCACAGACACATCAACGGTACTGCGAAAGGGATGCAAGGGAGTGGCCATTACTATTTCTTTCCCAACTCAGCAGAACGATTGGCAGCGGCCTCAATGGCATCCATAACGATACCCTTGAATCCGGATCGTTCCATAACATGTTGGCCTGCAATAGTGGTGCCGCCTGGCGAGGTGACCATGGCTCGTAGCACAGCCGGATGTTTGCCGGTCTCTTGCATGAGTTTCACCGAACCCAGCACGGTTTGCAGAGTCAGGGTCTCGGCAACCTGACGGGCCAATCCGGTCTTGACACCGGCATCAATCATTCCTTCAATAAACGAAAAGACAAAGGCCGGCCCCGAGCCACTCAGTCCAGTGACTGCGTCAAGATACTGTTCCTCCAGAATAACGGCCTTACCCACGGCATCAAACAGGGCCTTGGCCAGCTCCATGTCCTGGCCCGAGATATTTTTGTTGCCACTCAGAGCCGAAGCGGACTCCAGCACCAGGGCCGGAGTATTGGGCATGACCCGAATGATTTTGCGGGGCATCGCGCCGAGATGGCTTTCATAAAAGGCAATGGGCAAGCCAGCGGCAATGGAGATAATCAGATGTTCAGAGGTAATCATTCCTTGGGAAGCAGTCAGCAGAGAACCCATGACCTGGGGCTTGACCGCCAGAATCACGGTGGCGCAGGATGCCCATACCAAAGCGCCAGCCTCGGAAGTTTGCACCTGATAGGTCTCTTCCAGAAACGCCCGCCGCTTGCTGTCAGGTTCGGCAACCATGACAGTGTCTGCCGCATACAATCCAGACTGAATAATCCCGCGAATCAGGGCCTCACCCATCTGGCCTCCGCCAATGAAACCAATGTTCGTTGTTTGTGTTCCTCGTTTTAATTTCTTGCTCATATTTTTTATCCTTTTTGTTGAATGATACCATCACGGGACTGTACCATTTCTGAGAAAAACCGTCCATAAGTCTCAGCAGCCCTCTCAATCACAACTGAAAAGGGCTTTATTCCTTTTCGAGATGAAATATGTCGTTGGCTATGATAGGGTAAAAATGTTGAAAAAAACAACCGCTTGATGCGTGATTGGCTCGATGTATTTTTCACCTGTTTTAAGGGCCTCGGCAAGAATAAATCATCCCGTCTTGCTGGTCTTTTCAGCCATCTTCTTCGTCGCGAAAAGAGTTACATAGCCCTGCTATGCGCCTCTTTCCGCTCCTCGAATATGACTGAAAATCCTGCGCAATACGGAACAATTTATTCTTGCCGAGGCCCTAACAGGTCATTGATGTGATTGGAGGAGTGAAGATGCTGAATAAAAAATTGCTTGACATCCTGGTCTGCCCCAAATGCAAGGGGTCTCTTAAACTGACCGCATCAACCGATGGTCTGGTCTGCGAGGCGTGTCGGTTAGAGTATCCCATTCGTGAGGATATTCCGGTGATGCTGATTGATGAGGCCAAAAGCTTAGAAACACCACCATCGTAAACAGGAACAACGAAGCATGAGAATCTGTTTGACATAAATTATAAGAAAAAAGGGGGTAGTCGGTTAGCGTCACCTCCCCAGTTTTATGATGTGTGTGCACCAGGAATCACACCATCTGCTTTATGTTATTTGCATTGTATGCCAATGATTACATCTATTTATCGCGCGTACCGTTTTCCATACGATTTGGTCATACCATGAATATATTCACAGGTGACGCTAACCGACTACCCCCCTAAGAAAAATACTGTGGTTATCCAGGGCGCTCTGTAATTCAAAAACAAAAAAGTCCCATGTAAAAAGGCATGATCCTTATGGATCATGCCTTTTTATTTCTTAAAATTCACGGCAAAAGAAAAATCAGGGGGCAATGCCCATCTCTTTCTCCTTCTGATGAACCGCCAGACGGGTCTTAATCGCTGTATCTGGAATCAGGCTCATGGAATCAATGCCGCATTCCACAAGGAAGGTGGCAAATTCGGGAAAATCAGATGGGCCCTGGCCGCAGATACCGATTTTCTTGCCACGGCGTTTGGCAGTGGCTATGACCATACGGATCATGTCTTTAACCGCGTCATCTCGTTCATCGGCAATACCAGAAATAATGCCGGAATCACGATCAAGTCCGTAGGTAAGCTGGGTCAAGTCATTGGAACCAATGGAAAATCCGTCAAAGATGTCGGCAAAGGCATCAGCGGAGATGACATTGCTGGGGATCTCGCACATAACATACAACTCCAGGCCATTTTCACCCTGCACCAGGCCGCATTCACGCATAACCTCAACAACCTTACGGCCCTCGGCAGGAGTCCGGCAGAAAGGTACCATCAGTTTAATATTGGTCAGTCCCATATCATTGCGGGCCTTGAGCAGACCTTTGCATTCCAGTTCAAAGGCAGGTCGATATTTTGGATCGTAGTAGCGAGAGGCGCCGCGCCAACCGATCATTGGGTTTTCTTCCTCTGGCTCATAGAGGGTACCGCCAGCCAGATTGGCATACTCATTACTCTTGAAATCCGAAAGGCGAACGATAACATCTTTAGGGTAGAAGCCAGCGGCAATACGACCCACACCTTCGGCGACCTTGTCGATAAAAAACTGTTTTTTATCGGTATAGGCGCCGGTCTTGGCATCAATCTGTTTAACAATCTCCTGCTTGACCGGATCATTCGAGCTTTTCAGTTCCTCGTAATTGTACAAAGCCAGAGGGTGAAGGCCAATATGGGAATTAATGATAAACTCCTCACGAGCCAACCCCACGCCGTCATTAGGAATTTGGCATTCGGTGAAGGCCTTTTCCGGAATGGCCAGATTCATCATGATCTTAGTCTTGGTGGCGGGCAGATCGCCCAAATCCACTCTCTCAATCTCGAATTTGAGTAGTCCTTCATAGACGAATCCTTTCTCACCCTCCGCCGAAGAAGCGGTAATGTCTTGGCCATGGGTAATTTTTGTGGTGCCGTCAACGGTGCCGATAACACAGGGAATTCCCAACTCACGGGAGATAATGGCTGCATGACAGGTGCGGCCGCCACGGTTGGTGACAATGGCGCTGGCGATCTTCATGATCGGTTCCCAGTCGGGATCGGTCATGTCAGTCACTAAGACCTCGCCTTTTTTGAAGGAGTGGATGTCTTTGACATCGGAGATAACATTGGCCTTACCCTGGCCGATCTTTGTGCCTACTGCCAGTCCGGTGGCAAGAATCGTACCCTTTTCTTTGAGCTTGTAGGTCTCCATAACCTTCTTGTCACTCTGGGAGTGGACAGTCTCAGGTCTGGCCTGGACGATAAAAAGCTTGCCGGTCCCTTTAGTAATTCCGTCGCCGTCCTTGGCCCATTCGATATCCATACCCTTGCCGTAATGATCCTCGATAATGCAGGCCCATTTGGCAAGCTGGAGAATCTCATCATCACTAATAACATAGGCGTTGCGCTCTTCCTGCGTAGTGGGGATGTTTTTGACCGGATGCGGAGTGTTAGGGTCGTTATCATAGATCATCTTGATCTCTTTGGAACCGATGGTCTTTGACACAATGGGCCGCTTCCCTTCTTTGAGAGTGGGCTTGAAGACGAAATATTCATCGGGGTTGACCGCCCCCTGCACTACATTTTCACCCAGTCCCCAGGCGCCAGTGATAAAGACCGCATCCTTAAAGCCCGACTCGGTGTCAATGGTGAACATAACACCAGAGCTTGCCGAATCGGAACGGGCCATCTTCTGGATAACAATGGAGAGATAAACATCAAACTGGCCAAAATCCTTGTCGTGGCGATAGGAAATGGCACGGTCAGTGAACAGGCTGGCAAAGCACTGGCTGCAATAATCAAGCACCGCATCGTAACCACGGACATTGAGATAAGTCTCCTGCTGACCGGCAAAGGAGGCATCAGGCAGATCTTCGGCTGTGGCCGAGGAACGGACCGCTACATCCACATCTTTGCCATATTCCGTTTCCATCTTTTTGTAAGAATCAATGATGGCATCTTGCAAATCCTGGGGAAATTTTGCACCCCGAATAATGGCCCGTACCTTTTTACCCCGTTCCTGGAGATTGTACAGGTCATGGGTGTCAAGGCCGGCCAATGCTTCACGAACCGCATCTTCAATGCCCGCGGACTTGATAAGATACTGATACGCATAGGCAGTGATAGCAAAACCGTGGGGAACGGCCACGCCCTTGGAAGTAAGATGTTGATACATTTCGCCAAGGGAGGCATTTTTGCCGCCAACCATGGGCACATCGTCAATGCCAATATCGTCAAACCAGAGGATCAGTTCTTTGTCGTGAGTGGTGCCCATGTGTATTTCTCCTGATAGGAATGAGAGTGGGAAAAGGGCCACATTGTTATTTTTGATAAGGCCCATGAATTTCACTTAACGAGTATATAAGGAAAAGCGCATATCCGCAAGATAAAGTGGCCCCTTGAATCACGACAAAAAGCACAAAAAAAGCAGAAATGATTTTATTCTGGATGAAATCGCTTGGGGTGTGGTAAGAAGAAACGAAAAGAAAATCGGACAGGAGAATCGTGAGTATCGAGGGAAACTCCTGTCTTTTTGTTGTTATACCCATTTGTTATCCACAAACACAGGAGACATTATGTTGAATAAAGTCATGCTCATTGGCCATCTTGGCAAAGATCCGGAAATTCGCGCAACCCAAAGTGGGACTTCAGTGGTGACATTCACGGTCGCTACCACTGAAAAATGGACTGACAAGGATGGTCAGAAGCAGGAAGCTACCGAGTGGCACAGAATTGTTGCTTGGCGAAAATTGGCTGAGATTTGCGGCAACTACCTGCACAAAGGGTCAAAGGTTTACATTGAAGGTAAATTACAGACCAGAAAATGGCAGGATCAGAATGGCAATGATAAATACACCACGGAGATCGTTGCCAATGATATGAAAATGCTCGACTCAAAGGGTTCCTCCGACTCTGGATACAGTGGTAGCGGCAGCATGGGCAGCGGCTCACAGGAATCCTTTTACCCCGAACCTTCCCAAGGAATGATGGGAGGGGGACAGGGAGGAAATGAGGTGCCGTTTTAGAGACCGTTAGAAAAAGAGCAAAACTTTTCTTGCTCTTTTTCTTTACGGACTCTTAGGAGGCTACTCAAAATAAACTGGACAAAATTGCGCTCGGATTTGGGTTGGA
>DYDK01000032.1 GCA_020717935.1 Desulfocapsa sp. | reverse complement strand
GAAACAGAGGGTTCCAAGGCTATTGCTTATCCATGATTGACGAGGTCTGAAGTCAAAGAAGTTGATGAAGATTTTTTTGAAGCGAGTTAACCATTTCATTTCCTCCATGGATGGAATGTTGCCCACCAAATTGCTTCCGCTTTTCATTTTTAAAGGTTCCTTCACTGATTTATTTTAAACACCGGCATACGGAGGCAAAAGGCACCAAATGGCGGCATTTAACTCCATCATATCAGTAATTTACATTTGATACTTGACAAGACGGTTGTGCCAACATATATATTAACTAGTGCTTGAACGAAAACCCTATTTCTCTCGAATAAACATAATGTTACATTACAATTCGAGTGACGAAGATTTGTGGAATTTTGCTCTTTTTGTTACCATGTCACCTCTTTTTCCGGGTTTGTCAGTAATAGCTCAAAATCTTCGCCGCCAAAATTGTATCTAACAGCTTGTTTTGGTGAGTTTTATGCAGTTTTCGTTCAGGCACTAACTAATATGATAAATCCGACAGCAACTTTATGGAGGAAACGATGAGAGAACTTTTTGCTAACCTCGCGGTTATGGACCATCTTAATGACTGTATAAGAAAGGCCAAAGGGGCTTTCGATAAAAACGAATGTCTGCAAACGATTTGTGAAGCACTAACGGTTATCATGAAAAACGAGGGGGAAATACTTTCCAAAATTGAGGAAGGATTAGATGGAAGAGACCATCTTAATGATTGTATAAGTAAGGTCAAAGGGGCTTTCGATAAAAACGAATGTCTGCAAACGATTTGTGAAGCACTAATGGTTATCTTGAAAAATCAAGAAGAAATACTTTCCAAAATTGAGATGGGGGTTGAACTGAAAAAATAGAGATTGACCATAACTTCGACAACTTTGCATTCATAAAAGAGGGGGGGGAAATCCGCTCTTGGTTTTTATTGTCAAATCAATCAGATAATCTATAAGCATCTTTGTTGTAATTATCTGTTTGTAGGAGATCGTACTGATTACATATCCTAACAAAATAAATAAAATCTGTAAGTTGAGCCTGTCCATGACATGATTATCTTCACTCGCCAAGGTCAAGATATTTCCAAATTATCGTAACCTCAACCTGTCCCCATGAACACGCCAATCCAAGCACCATTGCACATTTACAATGTTTTTATCCATCTTAAAAAAAAGTATCCTACCAGGCAGTAAAGCATTCAGCAATTAAAGTTGGTTACAGTTTGTAACAAATGTCAAAGCCCCGCTCATTCTTTCCTCAAGTAACGCAGCTCAACAACCGGAACCTCCCAGGAATCGTTCCGGCACTTTTCTTGGAACTCCTGGTTGTTGATGTCGGTTTTATAGCGCCTGGCAAGGGCGATGACTCGTATCTCCCTGATCGTGTCTATACGATCCTGCCATCTGGTCTGGGTCGATTTGGCAAGACGGGCCACGGGCACTCCGGCATGAGTAAGAAGCTGGAGAGAGTCCTTGTTCCGGCCGATTGTCAGGAGGTTGCCGGTGGTCAGTTCTTTCAGGGCCTTGCTGGTGGGGTGGCCCTCTTGTTTTGTCCCGGCAAAATCGATAAAGATCTCCTTCATCCCGAGCAGTTCATAACCGGAGATCTGCAGGGGCAATTTGTGGGACGGAGCGGTTACCCGCGTCATCAGGAAGTCGCCCGCAAGCAGTGGGATGTGCGGGTTTGGTGAATGATCGATGGCAAAGAGTTGCAGGGTTTCCCTGGCCCGTGACATGGCCACATAGTAGAGCCTGCGCTCTTCCTCCATCTCCTGCCCGCCTCGCTTCTGCCAGCCGTCATCAAGGATGAAGACATGATCAAACTCCAGCCCCTTGATGGAGTGGACGGTGGAGAGGAAGACGCCGTTTTTCAGGTTCCGCGAGCGGTGCTGGTCGGCCAGGGATTCATAGAGATAGTTTTCCACCCGGCCGATTGGTTGCGGACTGTTGTTCGTTTCATCCAGCCACTCCCGGATCAGGGTGCGCAGATTCGCTTGCCAGATATTTTCTTCTTCCCCTTTTTCGGGCAAAAGTTTCAACAAGGCCGTGGCCGCTATCTGTTCTTCGCCGTAATTGTGGAGAAAACCGAGCAGCTCGGCATTCTCCCGAATCCGGGTCAGGCTGGGGAATGCGCTCCTGCCCCAGTTCAGGCTTACCGCAATCCCTTCGGCCTCAAAGACGCCACGGACAATATCCAGCTCCTGCCACTCCCGCGCCAGTATGGCGCAGCTGCCCAGGTCAAAATCGCTGCTCAGGCTTTGCAGACGCCGCAACTCCGCAAGCAAAACCAGGGCCTGACTGGTTTTGTCTTTGACCCGCAGGCACTGCACCTTGCCCAGCCCGGTCTGGTCGCCAAGCTGCCAGTTGCCTCCGGGGGGCAGGGTCGCCCTGGCTCGGTTGATCTTGATAGGATGTTCCCGCTTCATCCGGTCATGATTATGGGCAATCAGGCAATTGGCTGCGTCGATGATATTGGCGGTGGAGCGGTAATTCTCGGTCAGGTAATGGATATCCGCCTGATAATCCGCCTTGAAACGGCGGATAAAATCGATGTTCGCCCCGCGAAAGCGATAGATATTCTGGTCATCATCCCCAACCGCCAGGATGGTGAGCCTCTGTTCCTTTTCGGTGAGCGCCCGGCCTGCCAGCAGGGAAACCAGCTCATACTGCTCCTCGTCGATATCCTGGTACTCATCCACCAGGATATGGCTGAAACTTGATGTCAGCGCATCCCGTGGCGGGCATCCGGCAAAGCCGATCACATCGCATTCCCCCTTGAGCAGGGAGATGGCGTCGCGGATAACCGATGAAAAATCCACTTCCTCCCGAACTGTCCTGCCTGTCTGTCTGACCAGGGATCTGCCGGTGAGCCGCAAGGCCAGGCCATGGAAGGTCTGCGTTGTCACCCTGGCCATATCCTTGCCCACCAGTTCGCGCAACCTGCGCCGCAGCCCGATGGCCGCGCTGCGGTTAAAACAGAGTACCAGAATGGCCTCCGGCCGCACCCGCTCCACCCGTAGCAGATAGGCCACCCTGTGGGCGACCGTTCTGGTTTTGCCTGCGCCCGGCCCGGCCATGACCAGCATATTCTTTTCCGGGGGCGCGGCGACGATTGCCTCCTGGGCCGAGTTGTGCAGGTCTTCGACGATGCGCTGATAGGACTGCTCGCTGGTGGCCCGCTCCAGCATTTCCTTCCTGTTCGGGAAAAAGCACTGGATAAAATCTTCCTTTTCATCATTGAAATAGGAGTGTACCAGGTTCATGGCAACGCTGATTTTCTCCATGGCGCGGCGGGCGTATTCGTTGATGACATGAACCTGAAAGTTCCTTTCGGAGTAATGGATTTTCAGGGGTTCAAAGTTGGCCTTGGTGTATTTCCTGCTCCTGGCCTCCGGTTCGAGGGTGATGGTCATGGCCTGCCGGAACACCGCCAGCCCCTGCTGGAGCTCAATTATTCCCTGCTCGTGCATAAAGGTGAGGCCTCTTTCGGCTGCGGCCAGCGGATCCCTGAGCGTGGAGAAGAGGATCAGGTCTTTTTTCAGCCCTTCCACTATCCCCTCCAGGGTAAATTGCACCAGCAGCGAGGCGCTGGGTGCGCTTGCCTCCTGCAAGGATGCCTGAATACCTTTGAGCGCCACGAGGGCTGCCTGCTGACGGATGGCAACGGTTTTGAGCAGGCATTCCCAGTCGCGGTGCAGAACAATGGAGAAGAGATTGTTCCCCCGCGAGCGAATACTGACGCTTCCCTTCTGCCCAGCCAGCCCTTTGCCGTCACGGCTCAGGCCCCGGAGGATCAGGGCCAGACTGCCCGGAGTGCTGTAGCTGTGGCCCTTATCAAGAAGGCGCTGATTGACCTGCCTGAGATCAATCACCAGATTCTGTTCACGATCAACATCCGGCGCGCTCTCCTGGAGAATGTTGAGGAAATCCCGCTCCACCCCGCAAAAACATTGAAGCAGCTTTTCCGAGCTGTCTTTGACCTTGTAACGGACAAAGGCCGAAAGGATGGTCTCCTTGGAGAGCAGGCCTTGGGCGGCCATGTCCTCCAGGGTGCGCAGCACCCGCTGGGTCTCGGTCTCTTGGTCGGAATCGGCGTTTGTGCGGGCAAAGGAACCCAAACCGGCAAGATCATCGGCGCTGAAGCCTTTGTCGGGCGGGATTTCCATCAGGGCGGCAAGGATATCCAGCCAGCGTTGCCGCTGCCTCTTGGAGAGGCCAAGGGGCTCGATCTTTTCGCCAGCCTCCTCAAGATTGCGAACCAGCGGTTTGCCCTGAAAAACCCGGGTGTTATTCTCGTCCCGGTGGAGGAAGCCGCTTCGCTCCAGCCATGAAATCGCCGTCTTGACCTTGGTGTCCCGGTCGTCACCGAATTCGTCCTCGTCGATATCCACCGTGTCCAGTCTGAGAATGTCACCGGCGGTCAGCACCACCTGACCGTCCCCCTTGGCTGAAGAACGCAGACCGCGCAGGATCTGGGCAATCTCCCGCTGGGTGAGCCGCGAATTGCTGCTCATTCGGAACTGGCCTTCAACATCCTGCTCGGTGAAGATCAGAATGCAGTCGGCTTCGTCGCGGTCGCGCCCGGCACGCCCGGCCTCCTGAAGGTAGTTTTCCAGGGAGCCCGGAATATCGGCATGGATGACCAGACGCACATCCTCCTTGTCAATGCCCATGCCAAATGCGTTGGTGGCGCAGATGATCGGCGTTGCACCGGAAATGAAATCATCCTGGATACGCTTTTTGAGAAAAGGTTCCAGACCGGCATGAAAGGGCTCCACCCTGTAGCCAACGCCCGCCAAAAACTCGGTCAGATTTTCGGTATTCTTGCGGGTGGCGCAATAGATGACCACGCTGCCGGTACCGTCGTAGCGGGACTTGAGCAGACCCAGGATAGTCTGGTTCTTTTCGTACCTGTCCACCGGCCACACTTCGTAGTGCAGGTTGCTCCGTTCATGACCGCCGACAAAGGTGAGAAGCCGCAACCCCAGCTCCCGTCCGATAATGTCGATGATTTCAGACTGCACATCCTTTTTGGCCGTGGCGGTAAAACACTGCACCGGGGGGATTCTGCTTTTCTCCTGCTGGGCGAATTCTCGGATAAAGCGGATGGAGTAGAGATAATCCGGGCGAAAATCATGCCCCCATTTCGACAGGCAATGGGCCTCGTCAAACACCCAGGCCCCTATCTCCCGCTGACTGATGGTCTGCACAAAGGAGCGGTTGCGCAACTGCTCAGGCGACACAAAGAGGATGCCCACATCCCCCAGCCTGACGCCATCCATCACCTGTCCCCGTTCCGGCATGGTCAGCATGCCGTTAATGGCTGCGGCCAGCGTGGTTCCCGTCTGTCTGGCGAAATTGTCCACCTGGTCTTTCATCAGGGCCTGCAAGGGAGAGATGACGATGGTCAGACTGTTGCGCCGGCGATAACGCATCAGGGCCGGGAGCAGGTAGCAGAGGGTTTTACCGCCGCCTGTGGGCAGGGTGGCAAAAAGCGAGGCGTTACGGGCGGAGGCCGTGACGATGGCCCCTTGCAGGCTTTGTCCGTCCTCGGTTGCAGGCTCGGGGCGAAAATCCTCAAAGCCGAAATAGTTTTTCAGGAAATGCTGCGGATTATGATGTGTCCGGCAGTAGGTGCAACGAGGATTGGTGCAGGGCTGCTCCCGAAGTTGATGGAGCAGGGTGGGAACCACCGGGAACTGATGGCGAACCCACGGCGGAAGGACCGAGTTGCCGCCGCAGACGCTCAACCAGGCGGCCACATATGCCAGCGGAGAATATTCGACCCGCTTATCAATCAGTTGTTCAACAAGCCGCTCCAGTCCATCGGTGCAGACATCTTTACGGATAAACCAGGAGAATGTTTCGATCAGGTCTTCACCTTCGATAAGGGGCGCGCCCATTGCCCCAAGGGCGACGGATAGGCCCGCAAACCGCTCCTCTTGATGGAAGAAACCCCGATAGAGCAAAGGCGCATCGGAACCGCTCTGAAGAAGTTGTGAAATGGCGTCCCACTGCTCCAGGAAAATCTTGCCGGAAAACGCCGCATCTTCCGCCGGATTATTGATGCTGTCCCGGACAATCTGATAGTTTTTTACCAATCGATGGTAGGGGTTTTCCGGGAAGGCCAGTGGTGAGAGATAGAGGGTGTCAACCACCGGCTTGTGCAGGATGGCAAGGGTTGCATCTTGCGCGCGCAGATGTGGGAGGTCGTGGGAGAGTATGTTATGGCCGACAATAAACTCGGCGCTGCCGCCAAAGGCGTCAAATTCGCCAAGCAGTTCCTTGCCGACCTTCCGGCCACGGGGGGTGATAAACTTTTTCCCGTTAAAGCAGGCCCCCAGGCTGTAGACTTCCCCTTTCTCGTTTGTTTCAATGTCAAACAAGAGGCAACGACTGAGGAATTCTTGGCTGTCCATGCTGTTTGGGATATCTGTCACCTGCTCTATGTGAGAGAAAATTACGGAAAATTACTTGAAGCGTGCACGGTTTGGTTTCCACGATTGCCGACTGAGTCCCCCCTTTTTCACGAGTTTTGGCCTGTCATGCGCATCGTGGCAGAGCACTCTTCTTTCTTTTATGTTCATTGGCAACATTGCAACTATACACTTTTTGAAATGGTCATGATAGTATGACCGTATCATTTTAGGAAATGGAGGAATTCAATGCAAACAGGGATATATCATTTTTCATGCCGGTTAAAAACCATGGCGGTTCTGCCGGTCTTCAAGGGCTCCACCCTGCGAGGCGGGCTTGGCCATGCCCTCCGGCGTATTGCCTGTGCCCTTCGTCGTCAGGAGTGTGCGGGATGCTTGTTGTGCCCATCCTGCGCGTATGCCTTTCTCTTTGAAGTTAAACAGAATTTCAAGCACGACATCGCAACTGAAAGCCGTCCAGTTTCCGCACAGCGGCCCCACCCCTACATCCTGATACCCCCTGATGACGAGAAAAGAGCCTATCAGCCGGGTGATCTTTTTTCTTTTGGACTGATTCTGCTGGGACCTGCTATTCAGTATCTGCCTCATCTGGTATTTGCTGTTCAGGAGATGGGAAAATCAGGACTTGGCAAGGGCAATAAAAATGGGGACGGCTGTTTTCAGCTCGAAGCTGTACACCAGGCCGATACCCTGATTTTTGATGGACAGACACTCAATTCTTCACTCCCGTCGATAGAACTGAATCTATGTCCTCTTCCTGTCACCAAAACAACAAAGATAACCCTGATCTGTCAGACTCCGCTTCGGCTGAAGCATGATAACCAGCTGCAAAACGGATTGCCTTTTCATCTCCTCATTCGGGCGGCGTTGCGCCGGATTTCCTCTCTGGAATCGACTTACGGGGTGCATGGAGAGCCTGATATCGATTACAAGGGACTGGTGGCACGGGCTGCAGCTGTCGCCATAACGAGTTCCTCTTGTCGATGGACCGATATCGAACGATACAGCAATCGTCAGCACACAGCTATGCTCATGGGAGGCATCACTGGAACCATCACCTATCAAGCCGATGATCTCTCGGAGGTTGTCCCTTTGCTTCGTTATTGCGAGACCGTACATCTCGGTAAGCAGACCTCTTTCGGCCTGGGCCGGATCAGGATTGAGACAGAGGCAGTTTAAGTGAAAAATATTTTGATAGCCGTCTGCGGCCTCTCACCCCAGGTGATTACCGAGGCACTCTACGCACTCTGGCACGAGGGCCGTGAAATTCATGCCGTCCATGTCATTAGCACCAGGGCAGGAAAGGAGCGAATCCTCGCCAGTCTGCTCGCCCCGGAAGACGGCAAGTTTCAGGCCTTGCTGGCTGATTGCGGCATTGACCCGGCCTCAATCGATTTTGGCAGCCATAATTTGCATGTTTTGCGAGATACCAATGGCCGGGAGTTGGGTGATATAGTTACCCCCGATGATAACGAGATCCTGGTGCGAACTTGTCTTGACTTCGCCTTCCGATTTACCACCGGGCCGGAAACAGCCGTCTTCTTTCTCGTTGCCGGTGGCCGCAAGACCATGACCTCCTGCCTTACACTGGCGGCCCAGCTTTACGGTCGGTCTCAGGATCGCATTTTGCATGTTCTGGTTTCCGCCCCGCCAGTCGGTGACGGTCCAACTCCGCGATGCACATGGGCAGCCGTACTGGAAAGAAACACACTATGCCGCCATTCATCTGATCACCATTCCCTTTGTCTCGGTTCGCGACCAATTGCGCCACGACCTGCTTGACCAGCCTCGCCAGCCGGCCGAACTGATGCAGACGCTCATCCGTGACACCCCGCCAGTCCTAACGGTTAACCTGGCGGAAGGGAAACTTATCTTTGGCCGTCTGGAACTGGACATGCACCCGACCCGCCTTGCCCTCTACGCCTTTTTTGCCGAACGAAAAAAAGAATGCCGCCTGGATCGCCACTGCGCCGACTGCGACCAATGCTTCCTGGAGGCCGCCGAGATACTGGCCTCCGACGCAATCGCCCGCATGTACGAGCGCATCCCCGGCGGCAGGCTGATTGATGAGATGAGTGATTCCGGCATCTCCGCGCTCAACCGGGAGAACTTCCAGTCCTACAAATCAAAAATCCGGCGGGATCTCCTCACCGCCTTTGGCCAGGGCAGGCTGGCAGAACTTGAAGTTTCCGCCACCGGCACCCGTCCCGACACCCGCTACGGCATCCGCCTGGATCGCAACCGTATCAGAATGGAGTGGTAACCATGAACGAACAACTCAAATTGATCACCGCATTGGGCAACCCTGAACTTGTCCTTCAGTTTATCGACTTTTTCAATGGCGGCGAGCGATATTCTTACAACGCCGAGTCCTCCGCCATCCGCAGCCGTTTCAACCGCATGTCCCTCTCCGACATCTCTCTGATCTGCACCAAAGAAGACCAGGTGCAGAAGGCGCTGGATGATTTGCACCAAACAGTGGCCACAGAATATCCAGCTCTGGCCGGACATATCACGGAAATTTCACTCCCTTGCAATGATATTTCCTGCGGTAACGATGACGAGCTCATGCGCCAGGCTGTGTATGAGCAGATCAAGGCCCTGGCCGCCGACAACTTGATTATTGCCTCTGGTGGCCGTAAAACTGTGACCAACCGCTTGATTGAGGCCGGATTACTCTTTGGGTGTATGGGTTATCTCACCCTCACAGCTCCGCACGGCAAAGAACAACGGGAGTGTTCTGACTCTTTCAACCTCATCTGGACGCCAACCCGCCAGTTTGCCGAGGAACGGCAGCAAAGCAGCTTCAAAGGAGAGCTTGGAGACAATTTCCGTTCCCTCTATCTCCTGCCGACCACCATGATTGATCGGCTGCGTGAGACAAAAATCGGCATTACTCCTGATATGGCCAGTGAAGAACTGGCCTGGCTGCACCGGCTCCCCAAGGCCGACCTGCACTGTCATCTTGGCGGTGCCTTTGATGCAAATCTGCTCAAGGAACTGGCCGCCGTTCTTCTTGATGAGCTGAACATTCCAGAGGAGAATCGCCTGCGTCTGCGTTCCCTGCTGGAAGGAAAACTGGGCTGCTCCCTCACGGCCCTTTCGCCTGAACATCTTATCGCGCTGGCCAAGAAAGAGATCAGCCACTGCCTGGCCGGGTTAAAAGACCTGTTTGCAGGCATTCCACAACCAAAACACCTGCTGACCGCCGTGTTGGTTGACGGACTCAGTATCGACCAGATTCAAACACTTGTCTGGCACGAGCCCGCAGACATTAAAAGTGACAACAACCGCCTTGACTGGTACATGGCCTGCGGCGACCTGGGCGGCTCATCCCTGCTGCAAAGCAAAAACACCCTGCGCCATGCTCTGCGCTGGCTGCTTGACCAGTCAGTAGCGGAAAACCTGCGATTCCTTGAGGTGCGCTTCTCGCCAGACAATTACACCAATGGCGGACTCTCCATCCCCGAAGTCATTGAAACCCTGCTTGATGAGGCCCGGATATTTGAGGAGAAACACAGTGGGTTTTGGGTCAATTTCCTCATCATGGCCACCCGCCACAAGGAAAAAGCCGCCATGGCCGCTCATGTGGCCGCAGCAGTCACCTATGGTAACCCATCCGGCCTTGGCGACTCTCCTCGCATCACCGGTTTTGACCTGGCGGGTCAGGAAAAAGACAATGACCCCATGCAGCTTCAGGAACTCTTCATGCCGCTGCACCTTCACTTCATGAACATCACCATCCACGCTGGCGAGATGGCCGAGGATGACAAAATCTGGCAAGCCCTTTACCTGCTCCACGCCAAACGCATCGGCCACGGCCTCAAGCTGGTCAACAACGAAAAGATGATGGGCTATATCCGCGATTACGGTATTGCCATCGAGATGTGCCCCAGCTCCAACATCCAGACCAATGGCTTTCGCCGTTTTGATCAGCCCGAAGAAACGGGAGACTGCTATCCCCTTAAACAATATCTCGATTTCGGCCTGGCCGTGACCATCAATACCGACAACAGGGGCATTTCCCGCACCACCTTGAGCCAGGAATATCTGGAGGCGGCCCGCCTGACCGAGGGCGGCCTGTCCCGCTGGGAGGTGCTACGGCTGGTGAAAAACAGTTTCAAGGCCGCCTTTCTGCCCAAGAACGAGAAAGACCGGCTGCTCAAGAAAATCGACGAAGAAATTTTCTCCCTGATCCTTGATGACTTCTTTCCGGAGGCCCACTGATGCCAAAAGATGAACAGGTCTTATGCCTGAAACGAATCGACTTGGAAGCGAGTTTTGGCGGCGCCCTGCCCCAAGGCAGTTTTCTCGGACCGCAACCCGAAATCCTGCTGGCCTTGCCCCAGTATTTTCTCCCCCGCAGCCATGCCGAGCACGATCCAGCCTACAAGCAGATCATCCCTTACCAGCTTTTTTGTTGCCAGAGGCGCTTCTTTGTCTATCAGCGCGGCGGCAAGGTGGGAGAACAACGGCTTTCAGGGCGGCTGTCGGTGGGGATCGGCGGCCATATCAACACCTACGACACAGAAAACAACATCCTGACTCCCGCCGCTTACCACGCAGCCCTGCGCCGGGAACGCATCGAGGAACTGGAAGAAATTGGGGAAGTAAGCACCCGCTTCATCGGCTGGATCAATGACGACTCCGATCCGGTGGGGCAGGTGCATCTGGGAGCTGTGCATCTGGACGAGGTGCAAAATTCTGACAGCCTGCGCATCCGCAAACAGGGTGAAGACCTGCACGCCCAAGGCTGGTGGAGCGCCGGGGAAATCATGGGCAAGGCGGAACGATTTGAAAAATGGTCAGTGCTGGCGGTGGAGCTTTGCAATCAGCACCGAACCCAGGCGAACGATAAACATGACGAGTAATGTCTTGGTATCGCTTACTTTTCTCTTCATGTTCTCTCGAAAATCCTCACGGTTTGCTATTTTTATACTTTAGCGTATAATACGCGAAAGTATAAAAAGGAGAATAGCCATGCCGTTTATTGATCGCGTCACCGAGTTGCAGTTCCTGGAAACAAAGTGGCTTTCCGGAAAAGCCGAACTGCTTATCCTCTGGGGCAAGCGGCGGGTTGGCAAGACGGAACTTGTCAAACAGTTCATTCAACAGCGATTTTCGCATAGTTGCTCCATGTAACAGTGAGGCAATCCCAAAG
>DYDK01000031.1 GCA_020717935.1 Desulfocapsa sp. | reverse complement strand
AAACAGAGGGTTCCAAGGCTATTGCTTATCCATGATTGACGAGGTCTGTATACTGTAAACGGGGCGTTTGAAGCATGGAAAAAAGATAAGGGAGCAAAAAGAACCCATCAATCAACGGGGATATCTGGTTCTCATAGCTCTATGGGAACCAGCAAGGCCTGTTTTCTGCTCTCAATCGGTTGAAAACCATCCGGAAAAATAATATTGGCAGCAATCATACATCTCTTTGATGAAGCCCTCCTCAATCCAGTTCTCAACTTCAGTATATTTTCTTTTGCCATCCTCACCGCTTTTATGTATAGTTTCCGTCAATTCCTTGTTCATCTCATCCTACTTTTCCTTCATGTCTGAAAATATATTCTTTACGCCCTGACCCATGCAACGACTTTTTGCCTTTTACCTTCTTTGCATCCTTACGGGCTTGAGCCTCCTGCCATGTACGGCCTCGCCTCTTTTTGCCGAAGAGCCGGCTCGCGGTGAAGATGTCGCTGAGGAAACAGAGCCCTCAAAGATAGACAATGAAAAAAAGGCTACTCACGATGCGTTAGAGAAAAAGTTATCCGAGGCCACCGCCTATTTTACCGCCATCAAAAACGACAAGGAACAGGCGGCAAGGGAGGAAAATTGGGAAACAGTTATTCATCAATTCCAGAAGCTCCTTGACCAGAATCCCACCACCGGCTATGCCGCAGCCAGTCTTTTCATGCTGGGCCGCGTGCGCTACAGTCGCTATCAACAGTTCCGCAATTCTGCCGATCTTGACCAGTCGCTAAAAGACTATCAGGATGTCACGGCCCTTTTCCCCTGGCATTCCCTGGCCGACGACGCCCTTTTGACCTCGGGCCGTATCCAGCTTGAAGACAAGCAAAACCCCCAGGAGTCTGCTCGTCTCTATACCCGTATCATTACCGAATACTCTACCGGCGACCTGCATGACAATGCCTTGGAAAAGTTGAAATTTCTGGCCAGGGAACATGGGACTCCGTTACCTCCCGAACCCGCTGCGAAAACAGTGGATGAGGGTACGGAAAATGCCAGAAGCGAAACAGATTCCGCTCAGGAGACCGACGCCGAGACCGGCGCCGCTCCCGCGTCCGCCGCTCCTGAAATGACAACCGAGACACAAGCATCAACCATTGCGGCCTTGGCCACCGAGCTTCCCAATGTCAAGAATCGTTCGTTCGTCTTGCCGGTTAAATACTGGTCTTCAAAAAACTACACCCGCATTGTTATCAACACCTCCCGAGAGGTTAGTTTCCGAGAAGAGTTGCTGGAGAAAGTGGGTGAGCAGCCCCGCCGCCTCTTTATTGATTTTGATAAAAGCTATATTGAGCCAAGATATCGAGCCCCGATTCCCATCAAAGACGGCCTCCTGCAACAGGTGCGCACCGCCCAGTTTTCCCCTGATACCGTGCGAGTGGTACTCGACATTGAGTCCATCGAAAGTTACAAGATATACAGCCTCCCCGATCCCTTCAGGGTCATCGTTGATGTGCATGGACAAGGCAATGGCCCTGTGGCCGCTGACTCTGAGAAAAAAACTGTGTTCACAGAGAGCAAACAGAAACAGAAGCAAAAAACAATCGCAGTTCAAGGAAGCGAAGCCACTACCATTGTCAATGAGACACCACTATCAGCGGCATCCGCTCCAGCAATAGAAAAAACGCCAGAATCAATCACAGAAAAAGCCATTGAGACACCGCCAGTAAAAAGCACCGCAACTCCCCCGCCAGAGCCGCCAAAGGTGGCAGAGGCATCGGCAAGTGAGGAAACAATCACCCCAGAACCGCCGGTTTTAATTCTTCAGGACTATAAAAAAGTTACATTTTCAGATCAACCCAAGCCCCCGGCGCCCGAACGAAATGCCCCCATCTCATCGGCTGCCATCCTCTCCCTGGCCCAGCAACTCAATCTTGGTGTGCGGCGAATTGTCCTTGATCCCGGTCATGGCGGGAAAGACCCGGGGGCCTCGGCCTTTGGCCTCCATGAAAAGGATATTGTCCTGCAAGTAGCCCAAGAATTGGCGGAGCAGCTCAAAAAAGAGCTGGGTTGCGAGGTCATTTTAACCCGTAACAACGACTCATTTATCTCCCTGGAAGAACGCACCGCCATTGCCAACACCAATGGGGCGGATCTTTTTATCTCCTTACACCTCAATGCCCATTCCTCGACCAAAATTTATGGCTTTGAGACCTATTACCTCAATCTGAGCACCGATCCTGAGGCCATCAGGGTGGCGGCCCTGGAAAATGCCACTTCGACCCATCAGTTGAGTGATTTGCAGGGTATCCTTTCCGATATCATGAAAAACTCGAAGATTGATGAATCGTCCCGGTTGGCCAAACAGGTGCAGGATGCCCTTGTTGATGGACTCAGCAATCAAAAATATCAGGTGAAAAGCCTGGGGGTCAAGCAGGCTCCATTTTATGTCCTGATTGGAGCCGAGATGCCGGCAATTCTCATTGAGATGGCCTTTATCAGCAATAAAACCGATGCCATGCAGATGAAAAAGGGGCGCTATCAAGGGGCCGTGGCCGCCGAAATTGTCCACGGCGTTCAGAAATATATCCGCACCATCACCGCCAGTCGTTGATGATTTTCACCTCTCAGGTACCCGTTAAAAAACAACCTGATCGTTTTTATCCATTGCTTTACTACCCCTTTTGCCATTTATGAAACTTAAGAATATGAATTATTTCTGAACGATGGCTTATGCCCGCACCCACTCCACAATCCCTTGCCACCCTGCTTTCTGGAATTACCAGCAGACAAGGATGGCAGCCGCAACTCAACAACCATCGCCTCTTTCTGCACTGGGACAGACTGGTGGATGTCGCTACCAGCGCCCATGCCCGACCCATCAAAATCGTGCGGGGTATCCTCTGGATTGAGGTTGCCAATTCCGCCTGGATGCAGCACCTGCAATTTCAGAAGGTGCAACTCTTAGAGGCCATTAATGGCTCCCAGCATTTTTCCCGCCTTACCGATATTCGCTTCACCCTGGCCATTGAAAATAAGGCTGAACCCTCCGCCCCCAAAGCAACGGTCTGTTTTGTCCAGCCCCCACTCGCCGCCAGAGAGGCTTTTCAGCAACAGATTAGCGACATCAAGGATGAAAAAATTCGTGAAGCCCTGATGGGACTCTGGTATCAATTCAATTCCTGTCAAAAAAGCTGATGGACGGTGAACCGACTCGAAAGAGAGAAAGAACTTGACCAAAATTGCCGGTATCCATTATTCTGCCTTTATAGGGCTTGACATATAGATTCGCATCCATCATCGAAATTCATCTCCCCCCAGCCCATTCCTATTGCAGGAGTTCTCGTCTATGCTTTATAACTCAGTTTTAGAGGCCATTGGCAACACCCCGCTCATCCGCATCAACCGACTGTGTCCCAATTCTCAAGTTCTGCTCTATGGCAAATTAGAATCGTCCAATCCAGGCGGCTCGGTCAAAGAACGCATTGCCCTGGCCATGATCGAAGCCGGTGAAGAAAGCGGCGAACTCACCCCTGATAAAGTTGTCCTGGAGGCCACCAGCGGCAATACCGGTATCGGTCTGGCCATGGTCTGTGCCGCCAAGGGGTATCGTTGCCAGCTCGTTATGTCCGAGGCGGCCTCACTGGAACGACGAAAGATTATGCAGGCCTACGGAGCCGAGATCCTGCTCACTCCGGCTCATCGCAGTACCGACGGAGCCATTGAAAAGACCTACGCCCTGGCCCGCGAACATCCTGAACGCTATTTTCTCACCGATCAGTTCAATAACGAAGCCAACTGGCAGGCCCATGTTACCACCACTGCCCCCGAGATCTGGGAGCAAACAAGTGGACAGGTGACGCATATTGTCGCCACTCTTGGCACCTCAGGCACGGTTATGGGGCTGTGTGCCTGGTTTTCCACACATCAGCCACAGGTAAAAATTATTGCGGTCGAGCCCTACCTTGGCCATAAGATTCAGGGCCTGAAAAACATGAAGGAGTCCTATCGACCCGGAATCTTTGACAAATCAAAACCCAGTGAGATTGTCAATATCCATGACGAGGATGCCTTCAGCATGGCCAGGCAACTGGCACGACAGGAAGGGCTACTGGTGGGCATGAGCAGTGGCGCCGCTGTCTTTGCGGCAATAGAGATCGCCAAAGGGTTAGAAGGTGGGTTCATTGTCACCCTGTTGCCCGACAGCGGCGAACGCTACCTGAGCACCCCGCTGTTTACCCGTAAAAGCAATCAGCCCGAAGCGAAAAAATCGCAACTCCGTTTCTTTAATACCCTGAGCAAGAAAAAAGAGATCTTCACTCCACAGGTTGAAGGCAAAGTTTCGTTCTACACCTGTGGCCCCACCGCCTACGAGGCCCCCAATCTTTCCATCTGCCGCCGCTTTATTGTCACCGACCTCATTACCCGCTACTTGGAAAGCAAAGGTCTAACGGTTGAATCGTACATGAATTTCACCGATCTTGACGACAACACCATTGACGGCGCGGGTAAGACCGGAGTCTCACTGGCCGAATTCACGGGTAAATACATTGACGGATTCATGGCTGCCATTGATGCCCTTGGGGTTAAGCGGGCCACCGGCTATCCTCTGGCCTCAACTCATGTCGCAGACATGATCGAGATCAGCCACAAGCTGATTCATAAGGGTTTTGCCTACGAAAAGCATGGAAGCATCTACTTTGACATCTCCAAGTTCAATCGTTATGGTCGTCTGTCCGGCGTTGATTTGGGGAAAATCCAGTTAGGTCATACCGTAGATCTCGACAATTACGAAAAAGACAATCCCCGCGATTTTACACTGCTCAAACGCTCAACCCTGACCGAGCTGAAAAAAGGAATTTTCTATGAAACAGATTGGGGCAATGTGCGACCGGGCTGGCATATCGAATGTTCAGCCATGTCCACCCGTTATCTGGGGGAAACCCTTGATATTCATACCAGCAGTCGCAACCTGATCTTCCCGCACCACGAAAATGAGATTGCCATTGCCGAGGCCCTCACCGGTAAGCCCCTGGCCAAATACTGGTTACACTCAGAACTGCTGCTGGTAGATGGAAAGATGATGACGGCGGATACCGGCAATATCGTAACCTTGGATGACTTGGTACTGCGCGGTTTCACCCCACGAGAGGTGCGATTTATGCTCTTGTCGGTTCACTATCGCAAGCCGTTGAATTTCTGCTACAAAAGAATGGTCGCCGTCCGTACGGCCATGCGCCGCCTCGACGAGTTTACCTGCAAACTTCTCTGCCTGCCGCCCGGCAAGCCCCATCCCGAAATTGCCGCCTTTGTATCCGCCATGAGCGAAGAGTTTTTTGCGGCGATGGATGACGATCTTAATGTTTCCAAAGCCATGGGGGCTGTTTATAAGTTCATCAAGATCGTTGATCCCATTCTCAATGTCAATCACCTCGACCAGGATCAGAAACAGGATATTCTTGATTCATTTAACAACATCAATCAGATTCTCCAGATTTTCCGACTCAAAGGCTGTCCCCTGGCCCCTGCGGCAAACAGCCTGCTCGCCCGGCGTGAACAGGCTCGCGCCGAGAAGGACTGGAAGGCCGCCGATGAGGTGCGTGACGAACTGCTCCGGCAAGGCATCCAGGTTATCGACACCGCTAATGGGCCGGTTTGGAAGCCCTTGAACAAGGTTGAAGGATAATTCCACTTCTCAATCAAGATGGGAACGCAAAGGCAAGCGAGCAACTACGAAACAGTACAAGGAGCGAGGAGTCGCACAGCGTGAGCCGACAATGTTCACGCTTGGTTGAGAAAGGGAATACATTCCGGCTCAGGTATTATCCACGGCGTTGAACCAACTGCTCCAGTTTTTGCCGAAGCTGGGACTCCGGGGGGGCACCCACCACCTGATCAAGCAAACGACCATGAAAGAAAAAGAGCAATGTGGGAACGCCTCGAATCTGGTAATGACCGGCCGTCCCCGGATGTAGGGCGGTGTTGAGGGTGGCAATCTGGATCTGGCCCAGATATTCGCGACTCAGGCGATGAATCAGAGGGGCCAGGGCCTTGCAGGGGCCACAGGTCGGGGAATAAAAGTCAACCATCACCGGCAGAGTGGCGTGACCGATAAAGGTATGGAATTCATGATCCTCCAGTTCAATGGGCTGGACACTTCCCCGAAGATCCAACGCTGCCCCACACTTGCCGCATTGAGGGCGCAGATGTTGACGGTCAGCGGGAATACGGTTTTTTCTGAAGCAAGATGGACAGGAAACAATATAAATATTCATAATGAGAGTTCTCTCAAAAAGACATTTCCATAGTTGATTGGATATGCTTGAGTCCAAGCGACTCAAACGACAGTATCAATGTTCCAGAATGTTTCTAAAAAACTGTCACCTGTTTCCTACCTTCGCAGGATACCATTTTCGATGCCCCGAGACAAGGGTGGCTCGGTGCTCAAAAACACCCGGTTTCCCGGATTGGCCCGAAGGATCTGTTCCCCTTTTTCGGTGTGCATGGCCATGACTGTAAGCGGAATCACCTCTATGCCAGGGAACATATACTCAATGAGCTCCCCGACCATCAGCACATTCCTTATCTCCACCAGCGGCTCTTTTCCAGCAACTTTGATCACCGCCACCGGCAGGGTCGTCTGTTCGACACGAGAGCTGTGATAGATCATCTCGTTCTGGCCAGGCCGACCATCGAAAAAATTCTCGGTGCCGCCACGAGTGCCGGTTTTGGCAATCTCTTCCATAAAGACAGGGGGCAGGACGATGGCCGCTGGCTCCTGCCAGACCTCAGCGGGAAGAGCTGCCAGATAATCCAGGGCCGCCCGATAGATACGCATCACTCCCCCCACATAAAAAATGGACTTCATCCGTCCTTCAATCTTCAGGGAATTGACTCCTGCCGCCACCAGCTCGGGCAATCGCTCCAACAGGCACAGATCTTTAGAATTAAAGATATAGGTGCCCCGCTCGTCCTCCTCCACCGGAAAATACTGACCAGGCCGTTTTTCTTCAGTTAAGGCATAGCTGTAGCGGCAGGGATGGGCGCAATTTCCCTGATTGGCATCTCGTCCAGTCAGGTAATTGGAGAGCATACAGCGACCGGAATAGGAGATGCACAAAGCCCCGTGCACAAAAATCTCCAGCTCACCCGCCACCCGCTCTCTGATCTCGGCAATCTCAGCAAGCGACAGCTCACGGGCCAGATTGAGCCGAGAGACCCCTTGCGACAACCAGAAGGATGCCGCCGCATAATTGGTGACATTAGCCTGGGTGGAAAGATGCACGGCCAACTGTGGCACCAGTTGGCGGGCCCGCATGAGGATTCCGGGATCAGCAATAATCAGGCCATCCACCGAGAGGTGCCGTAAGGACAAAAGGTAGGTATCCAGTCCGTCAAGATCCTGATTATGGGCCAGGATGTTGATGGTCACAAAGACCCTGACCCCACGGGCATGGGCATAGCTGACCGCATCGGCCATGGTCTCGGGACTGAAATTTCCAGCCTTGGCCCGCAGACTGAACTGCTGGCCGCCAAGGTAAACCGCATCAGCCCCGTAATGAATGGCAGTCACCAGTTTTTCATAGCTTCCTGCCGGAGCCAGCAGTTCGGGGATCACTGGTTTAACCAGCGTCCTGCCCTTTCCCACATCGCCGGTTTTTTCTTCAATGGCAGTGAATGAAAGAGAATCGGAGGTTTGTTTTTTATATGACGACGAATTCATAGTAAAGTAGTATTTCCCTGTGGGGGTCGAGCGAGAAGATAAGGAACTCGGGAAATAATGATGTGCCTGAGTGCCAACAAGATATAATTACGACTTACTGTACACAGAATGGGAATGCAAGCAACAAGGATGACACCCAAGAAAAAAAAGATCGGCATCGCCATGAGCGGCGGGGTAGATTCCACCGCCTGTGCTCTGCTTCTCCGGCAAGACTATGAAGTCCATGGTTTTTTCATGCGTTTGACTCCTTCCGATGTCCTCGGGCAGGAACACAAGGCCCGGACCATTGCCCAGCATCTGGGAATCAGTTTGCAGGTCATTGACCTCAGCCGTCCTTTTGCCGAAATCATCCTCGATTATTTTACCAGCGGCTATCAGCAGGGACGCACGCCCAATCCCTGCATGATCTGCAATCCAGCCATCAAGTTCGGCCTGTTCATGGAGGCTGTTCTGGCCCACGGCATGGAGGCTATGGCGACTGGTCATTATGCCCGTATTGAGCACAACGGTGACATTTGTCATCTGTGCAAAGGTCATGATGCCGTGAAAGATCAATCCTATTTTCTGGCTCGCCTTGCTCAGCAGCAGCTTCGTCATTGTCTTTTTCCTCTGGGTGAAATACACAAAGAAGAGGCCTATCGCATTGTTGAAGAATACGGATTGACTGGTTTTCGTGGACAGGAGAGCCAGGATATCTGTTTTCTGGAATCCACCACGGTCGGACAATTCTTGAGTGACCGAATTCCGCAGGTCGAACAGAACGGGGCCATTGTCAGCAGCGACGGTCGCAAACTGGGTGCCCACCGTGGGCTCTTTCATTATACAATCGGCCAGCGACGGGGCCTGGGGCTTGCCGATGCCACGCCCTGGTTCGTCATCGGACTTGACCCGCAAACCAGAAATGTTATTGTCGGCAAAGAAGAAGATCTGTCTGGCGACCGATTTCGTATGCACCACCCGCATTGGCTTGGCGGACAAACCCCGGATACGAGGATGGGTTATCAGGTAAAAATCCGTTACCGACATCAGGGAGCCGCAGCCTGGCTCAAACAGATCAATGAGCACCGCTGGGAAATCCTGTTTGACACTCGACAACGAGCCATTACTCCTGGCCAGTTTGCCGTCATCTATGACCATAACCAAGTTGTCGGCTGCGGCGAGATAGAATGAGACCTTGATGATGGACATTCAAAAAATATGAAAAAAATAGCAATTACCACCCTGGGCTGCAAGGTCAATCAATATGAATCCGCCGCCTTCCAAACCGGTTTTGAGAGGGCTGGATGCATTATGGCCCAGGGAAAAGAGAGGGCGGATATTATTGTCATCAACACCTGTGCCGTCACGGCCAAGGCCGGAACCCAGTCGCGGCACGCCGTGCGACAGCTCATGCGAAAACATCCCGAGGCAAAAATCGTCATCACCGGCTGCTATTCGCAACTGGCGGCCCAGGATTTGGTAACCATGATCAACAAGCCCCTGTGCATTGTCGGCAACGGCAACAAGGATCGCCTGGTGGAGGCCGCCCTGTGTGAGACTCCTTGCGATTTGACTATGCTCATGGACCGGATCTCCCAGAAAAAAGAGATCTGCCGTCTGCCAGTCCGACGATTCTGCAATCGCACCCGGGCCACTCTTCGGGTTCAGGATGGCTGCAATAACTTCTGTTCGTACTGCATTATTCCCTATACCCGCGGTCCCAGCCGCAGTCTGCCCCTGCCGGAAGTTCTGGAGCAGGCGGCCATCTTTGCCGCCGAGGGGCATTGGGAGATTGTGGTAACCGGCATCCATGTGGGACAATATGGCAAGGATTTGCCCGCCACTTCCCATAAAAAGAATGATTGCGTACACCTCATGCGCCAGCTCTGCCTAGCCCATCCCGACATTCGTTTTCGCCTCAGTTCCATCGAGCCGATGGAAATCAGCGATGAGCTCCTGGCCCTTATGGCCCAACAGGAGAATTTCATGCCCCATCTCCATATTTCTCTGCAAAGTGGTGATGACACCATTCTGGCCCGCATGAAACGAGGCTATACCGCCTCCCAGTTCCGCACGACCATCGCTCAATGTCGCCAGCACCTGCCGGATGCCGCCATTGGGATTGATGTTCTGGTGGGGTTTCCCGGGGAAACCGATCATCATTTTGCCAACACCTGTGCCCTGATACAAGAGCTTGACTGTTCCTATCTCCATGTCTTTCCCTATTCCCAGCGACCAGGCACCCTGGCCGCCTCCTTTGACCATCAAGTTCCGCAGGGCGTTAAGGACACCAGAGTGGCCCGCCTGCGCCAGATGGATGCCGAAAAAAAGAGAGACTTTTATCAGAAATATCTGGGCACCTCCCGACCGGTACTGGTTGAGCATAAACGAGATGTCAACGGCAAACTCAAAGGCTTTACGGATAATTATATTCCACTCAGCTTTTCCGGCCCCCGTTCAGTAATGAACACCATCGTGCCGGTGATCATTACTGCCTGTTCAGAGGGAACAGCGACGACACCCATCCCTCAGATTGCTGGCACCTTGATCGAGAACAACCATGCAGGGTGAGATTATCGCCATCGGCAACGAGTTGACCTCGGGCCGCATCGCCAACAGCACCAGTTCGTTCGCTGCTCTCCACCTCTTTGCGGCGGGCTATGAAATCCAGTCCATGCACACCATAGGCGACTCCCCCGTTCTTATTGGTGAAGCCCTGAAACGGGCCATCAGTCGCGTTGATTTTGTCATTGTTACCGGCGGATTAGGGGCAACCGATGACGATCTTACTACCGAGGCAGCCGCCAGGGCCCTCCATCGCCCCACCATTCCCAACCTTGAACTGCTCACCCAGATCCGCAATCATCTGGACTCTATTGCCGCCCCGCCCATGAATCCCTTGGAAAAACTGGCCTGGCTGCCCCAGGGGGCCGAGGCCCTGACCCTGGAGTCCAGGATGTCGGGCTACCTGCTCATCCACGACCACAAACCCGTCTTCTTTCTCCCGGGGGTGCCTTCCCAGATGAAGACCCTCCTGGTCGAACAGGTCATCCCCCGTTTAGCGGCCTGGAGTCAGGGACAAGCCCTCATCACCTGTCAGCGGCTGTATAAAATTTTCGGCATGGAAGAGGCCGCCATCAACCGGCTGGTCAGCTCTCTGAAGTTGTCGCCTGACATCATGATCGGCTACTATCCGGTATTCCCGGAAGTCCATCTCAGCCTGATTCTTCGGGCATCGTCGGAAAAGAATCCACTGCCACTCTTTGCCGCAGCCTGCCAGGCGATTGAACAGGCTCTGGACCTCGTTATTTATGGATATGATCAGGACAGTCTGGCCGCCGCCACTGGCCGCCTGCTCCAGGCCGCGCGGCTCCAGGTCGCCACGGCCGAATCCTGCACCGGTGGCTTGATTGGCCAGCTATTGACCCAAATTGCCGGCAGCTCCAATTACTTTCTGGGCGGGGTCACCGCCTACGCCAACAGTATGAAGACGGCCATTCTCGGTGTCAGCGAGGAGATGCTGGCACAGCACGGCGCTGTCAGTGAGAAAGTGGCAGAGGCAATGGCCGAGGGTGTCCGCCGAATCAGCAAGGCCAATATCACCATCGCCGTGACCGGCATCGCCGGCCCGGAGGGGGGCACTGTCGACAAACCCGTGGGCACCGTCTTTATCAGTCTCTCCACCAAAGAAAAGAGAGAGACCCATCATTTTTCTTTCATCGGCAACCGTCAACAGATTCAAGAAATTACCGCCAAAACAGCCCTTGACCTGATCAGGAGATACCTGCTACAGTTGAAGGCTGAATAATTAGGGACTCGGAAATTACCAATATACCATCTTGCTTCCCATCTTTGGGCCATCTTTGGCTGTGCCTCAATCACAGGTAAGCGAGCTTGCGAGACTCCGAAATCCTCGACATAACACAATTATGCCTGCGGTTTCGGAGTCTCGCTGTGCTCGCTTACCTGTTCAATCGGCACAGCCAAATCTAACCCAAATCTGGTCGCAATTCAGGTACATT